>URGH01000084.1 GCA_900547305.1 uncultured Oscillospiraceae bacterium
GTGGACACCTCTGCGAAGCAGAAGCACCGACCGAGGCGGCAGCCGAGACGCCGGCAAAACCGCAGGTTTTGACTGAGGGATTGTTGCAAACTAAAGAATACCCCTCAGTCTCGTTTCACTCGCCAGCTCCCCTCTGTTTGCTAACGCAAAAGAAGGGAGCCAAGATTACTGCAAAATTTTCAAACAATAAAAAGTGAGCATACGCGAGTATACGCGAGAAAAAACGAGCATTTTAAAGGCAATAAAATTTAAGGCGCAAAATACGGCAGAAAAATGTAGAAAAAACGCAAAAAATACTTGACATTTTAGCGTTTTAATAGTATAGTCAATACTTAGTTAGACATTAAACAAAATATGTTTAAGCATCTGTGTAGAGAGCAGGTTCAGATTTTATGCCGTAGTTTCGGGTCAGAGGGCCTTTGAAAACTATGAAAAACCCTTTGTTCAGGGCATATTACGAAGAATCTGCGGGTATCGCACGGGGAAAATTATTCTTGTGTCGGCACTTGGTGTTGAACAAAGGGGGATGCTTTATGGAAAAAGAAAATATTGTGGAGCTTAAAAACATTTCGGTCGCTTTTGACGGCGAGCAGGTTCTGGACGGGCTTAACCTTGAAATTAAGGATAAAGAGTTTATAACTCTGCTGGGCCCCTCGGGTTGCGGTAAAACCACCACCCTGCGGCTTATAGCCGGCTTTTTGGAGCCTGACGGCGGCGAGATTTTGTTTGAGGGCAAAAAAATAAATGGTGTTCCGGCGTATAAGCGCCAGGTTAACACCATTTTTCAGCGTTATGCACTGTTTCCGCACCTTAACGTGTATGAAAACATTGCTTTCGGGCTGCGGGTTAAAAAACGCCCCGAAAAAGAGATAAAGGAAAAGGTTGCCGAAATGCTGCGCCTTGTAAACCTTACGGGGCTTGAAAAACGGCATATCGATACCCTTTCGGGCGGTCAGCAGCAACGTGTGGCTATTGCCCGCGCCATAGCGAATCACCCGAAAGTATTGCTGCTTGACGAGCCGCTTGCCGCGCTTGACCTTAAACTCCGCAAGGATATGCAAAAGGAGCTTAAAAAAATTCAGCAGCAGTTAGGCATAACATTTGTTTTTGTAACGCACGACCAGGAAGAGGCGCTTACCATGTCCGACCGCGTGGTGGTAATGGACGGCGGCAAAATTCAGCAGGTAGGCACTCCGCAGGATATTTACAACGAGCCGCAGAACGCCTTTGTGGCTGACTTTATAGGCGAATCGAATATAGTGGACGGCATTATGCTGCGCGACTTATACGTTGAATTTTCGGGTGCGCGGTTTGACTGCCTTGATAAAGGCTTTTCGGAAAACGAGGCGGTTGACGTTGTTGTCCGCCCCGAGGACGTGGATATTGTTCCCCCCGAAAAGGGTATGCTTACAGGCACGGTAACTTCGGTTGCGTTCCTCGGTGTGCACTATGAAATAATAGTGGATATAGGCGGCTTTAAGTGGATGATACAAACCACCGACGAGCATTTTGTGGGCGACAATGTGGGGCTTTTCATCGAGCCCGACGCTATACACATTATGAAAAAATCGAAATATTCGGGACTTTACGGCGATTATTCCTCTTACAGTGAGGAAATTGACCACCTCTCCGATGTTATCGAGGAGGAATAAGCCGTGAACAAAAAATCCTTCGGCAACAAGTTAGTAGCCTCCCCTTACATTGTGTGGTCGGCTATATTTATAATTGTGCCGCTTGTTATAATGTTTTATTTTGCCCTTACCGATAATAACGGCGTTTTCACCTTCGCTAACATTACGGCTATAGGCAAATATAAAAAAGCGTTCGGAATTTCAATACTTTACGCCGCGGTTTCCACCGTTATAACCCTGCTGCTTGCCTACCCTATGGCGTATTTTATGACAAAGCTTAAAATATCCTCGCAGCGTATGCTGTTTATGATAGTTATGATTCCTATGTGGATGAACTTTCTTATACGCACCTATTCATGGATAACCATACTTTCAAATACGGGGCTTATAAATACGTTTTTGCAGAAAATAGGTCTTATTGATAAGCCTATAAAGCTGCTCTTGACCCCCGGCGCTGTAATTCTCGGCATGGTGTACGATTATATTCCGTATATGATTTTGCCCATTTACTCTGTTATGTCAAAGCTGGATAAATCGCTTTTGGAAGCAGCCGAAGACTTAGGTTCCAACTCGTTTACCAAGTTTAAAAAAGTAATTTTCCCGCTTACAAAGCCCGGCGTTATTTCGGGTATTACAATGGTGTTTGTGCCGTCCGTCAGCACGTTTTACATTTCGCAAAAGCTCGGCGGCACCAAAACAATGCTTATAGGCGATACGATTGAATATTTCTTCAATTCAGGCCCCGAGCATTACAATATCGCCTCGGCAATCTCTATGGTGCTGATGGTTATGATACTGATATGTCTGTTTATAATGAACAGGTTCTCTGACAGTGATGACGGAGGTGTGTTAATGTGAAAATACTCTCCCGAATTTATGTGGCGCTTATTATTTTATTCCTCTACGCCCCGGTTGCGGTTATGATTATTTTTTCATTCAACGGCAGCGGCAGCGTGTGGGTAATGAACGGCTTTTCTACACGCTGGTACGCGGGGCTTACATCCGATACCGCAATGATGAGCGCACTGCAGCACACCCTAATAATCGCGGTGTCCTCTGCCTTAATTTCAACCGTGCTGGGCACTGCTGCGGCGGTGGGAATTACGGCAATAAGGCGAAAGGTGTCTAAGAAAATAATAATGTCGGTCACGCAGATTCCTATGATGAACGCCGATATTGTTACGGGTATTTCCCTTATGCTGCTGTTTATATTTATCGGCAAGCTTTTGGGGCTTTCGGAGTCTCTCGGGTTTTTAACGGTGCTTATTTCCCATATCACCTTTAACCTGCCCTATGTTATTCTTTCGGTAATTCCGAAATTAAAGCAGACCGACCCGAATTTACCCGAGGCGGCTATGGACCTCGGCTGCACGCCCGTAAAGGCGTTTTTCAAGGTAATGCTGCCCTCAATCTCCACGGGAATTATTACCGGGTTTATAATGGCGTTCACATTATCGCTCGATGATTTTGTTATAAGTTATTTCACCTGCGGGCATTACCAGACCCTGCCGATAGTGATTTACTCTATGACGAAAAAGACGGTAAAACCCGACGCATACGCGCTTTCCACCCTTATATTCATAACGGTGTTTGTACTGTTAATACTTTATAATGTACTGCAAACAAAATCTGAAAAGAAATCACAAACGAAAGAAAGGATTTAGATAAATGAAAAAGACAATTGCTTTAATAATAACACTTATAATTACCCTCTCTGCCGCGCTTACGGGCTGCGGATACACCTATAAGGAGCTTAACCTACGCGCCAAATTCGACCAGAGCCTTAAAGGCACCACCCTTACGGTTTACAACTGGGGCGAATATATTTCGGACGGCGAGGACGACTCTATGGATGTAAACAAAGAGTTTGAAAAGCTTACCGGAATCAAGGTTAAATACTTAAATTATGTAAGCAACGAGACTATGTATTCTCAAATTAAAAGCGCAGGCGTCAGCTATGATATAATAATCCCCTCGGACTATATGATAGAACGCCTTAAAAACGAGGATATGCTGCAAAAAATAGATACCTCCAAAATATCAAACTACAACCTTATAGACTCAAAGTACAAGGGACTTTTCTTTGATGAAAAGGATGAATACAGCGTTCCCTACAATGTGGGAATGGTAGGCATAGTTTATAACGAAAAGCTCACGGGAGCGGATATTAAGCACTCGTGGAATGTGCTGTGGGACCCGAAATATAAGGATATGGCACTTAATTTCGATAATCCGCGCGACGCGTTTATGACCGCGCAGATGATTTTGGGTCAGGACCTCAACACTACGAACAAAGCGGATTGGGACGCTGCCGCCGAGCTGCTTAAAAAGGGCAAAGGCAATCTTCAGGACTATGTTATGGACGAGGTTTTCAGTAAAATGGAAACGGGCGAAGCGTCGGTTGCCCCCTACTATGCAGGCGACTGCCTTACCATGATGGATGTTAACAAAGACCTTAAATTCTTCTACCCCGAGGAGGGCACAAATATTTTTGTTGATTCAATTTGTATCCCGAAAAACGCCAAAAACGTTGAGGCGGCGCTTATGTATATAAACTTCCTGCTGGAGCCAGACGTTGCAACGGCTAACGCCGAATATTTAGGCTACGCTTCCCCCAACACGGCGGTAGTAAACAATGAGGATTACTGCTATTATCAAAACGAGATACTCTACCCCGCCGAATCCGATATGCCCAAGGTACAGTATTACCACGATATTGACTCCGACACCAGAACCTACTACGAAAAGCTCTGGAGCGAGGTTAAGCTGCACTGATTTAGATATTAGAAAATACCCCACAAGTTAGACAATAGACATTAGAGAATACCCTTCAGTCTCGTTTCACTCGACAGCTCCCCTCTGTTTTGCAAAAAAATCGGCTCCCTTCTTTTCGGCTTTGCCGAAATAGAGGGGAGCTGTCACGTTAGTGACTGAGTGGTATTTCTATCTAACGTCTAAAGTCTAACGTCTAATATCTATATTGCAACCACTTAATCAGTCTTATTTTTCAAAAAATCTTGTAAGAAATTCGCGTGTTTTGTCATTCGTCGGGTTTTCAAAAATATCCGCGGGTGTACCCTCTTCGCAAATAACGCCGTCCGCCATAAATACAACATGCGAGGAAACATCTCTTGCAAACGCCATTTCGTGGGTAACAACTATCATTGTAAGCCCCTCTGCCGCCAGCGTTCGCATAACGCTTAAAACCTCGCCTACCATTTGCGGGTCGAGTGCGCTTGTGGGCTCATCGAACAAAAGTACCTCGGGGTTCATAGCCAGTGCGCGCGCTATTGCTACGCGCTGCTTTTGCCCGCCCGAAAGCTGCGAGGGCTTTGCGTTGATATAAGGCGCCATTCCTACCTTTTCAAGGTATTTCATAGCCGTTTCCTTAGCCTCTGCCCTTGATTTGCCGAGCACCTTTGTCTGCCCTATCATGCAGTTTTTAAGCACGGTCATATTATTGAAAAGGTTAAAGGACTGGAAAACCATTCCCACATGCGAGCGGTAGGCGCTGGCGCCGCCCTTAATTTTATCAATATTGGCGCCGTGGTAAAGTATTTCGCCTGAACTCGGCGTTTCAAGCAGGTTTATGCAGCGCAAAAGGGTGGATTTACCCGAGCCAGACGCGCCTATAATGCTTGTAACATCCCCCGTGTTTACTGAGAAATCAATATCCCGCAGCACTTCGTGCTTGCCGAAAGTCTTTGAAAGGTGCTTTACTTGTAAAATCGGTTCTGCCATTATTTACCGCTCCTTTCCGACTTTTTAACATATGAATAAGTGCCGCTTGTGAGCGCGAGCGTGTCCTTTGTAGCAACGTCGAAATTGGCAGGTCCGTCCATTTTCTTTTCCCAAAGCCTTAAAATAAGCGAGCAGATGACCGTCATAATAAGGTAAATGGTAAGGGTTATGACCGCCGACGGGAAGTAGATGTACTTAGCGCCGACAATCGCCTTGTGCGCCGCGAACAACTCGGCATAGCCTATAACGAACATAACCGAGGTATCCTTAATATTTATAATAAGGTTATTGCCAATTTGCGGGATTATGTTGCGAATTGTCTGCGGCAGAATGACGTAAAGCATGGTTTTAAAGTGGTTCATACCTATTGACTTTGCGCCCTCGGTCTGCCCTATATCAATCGACATTATACCGCCGCGCACCGTTTCCGCCATATAAGCGCCCGTGTTAATTGAAACTACTAAATACGCCGCAAGGGTAACTTCAAGGTTTACCGCGCCGTCGGTAAAATACGGTATTGCGTAGTAAATGAAGATTGCCTGAATTATCATAGGCGTTCCTCTGAACACCTCAACGTAAATGCGGACTATCGCCTTTACAATGCCTAAAAGTACGCGCTTTACTATGTTGTCATTCTTGGTGCACGGAATAGTTTGCACTATTCCGCACGCAAGACCTATAATGCAGCCTATGGCCGTTGCAACGACCGCAAGTTCTATTGTTTTAAGCGCTCCCACCAAATATTGTGATGAGCTGTCGCCCCAGCATTTAACTATATCGCTCCAAAGCTGAGCAAATTTATCCATATTCCGTCACCCGAATTACTTCTCGGCAAGGGGCTGAATCTTGGTAGCCTCTGCCATAATGGAATTAAAGTCGTCGGCGGTCATATCCTTTAAAACCGCGTTTATCTTGTCCTTGAGTTCTGAGTTGCCCTTCTTAACCGCGATACCGATGTTTATATCGCCCTCGTCAACCTTAAATGCATTTTCTTCAAGGTCAAGTATTTTAAGGTCGCTGTAAGCGAGCAGCGCGCCCTGCGCGGTAGGCATATCGGTGCAGATAAAGTCAACTGCGCCTGTTTCAAGCGCCATAAGCATTGAGGGGGCTGTTTCCTGCGCGGTCTGAATTTGAGCGCCGTTTATCTGCGGCAGGCAGGTATCATACCAAATTGTTCCGAGCTGCGAGGTGCACTTGCCGCCCGAAAGGTCGGAAAGCTTGGTGGCGGAGGCATACTTGCTGTCCTGCTTTGCCATGCAAACAATGCTGGCGTAAATGTACGGCCCTGCAAAATCAACCTGCTGCATACGGTCTGCGGTCATTGACTGACCCGCTATTGTGGCGTCAACCTTGCCTGTTTGAACGGCGGGAACAAGCGAATCCCAGTCAAGGCGTACAACTTCAAGCTTCCAGTTGTTAGCCTCGCAAATCTTTTTCGCCATCATAATATCATAGCCGTTTGCGTAGTCGTTGGAGTCCTTAATTTTAACCGCGCCGTTTGAGTCGTCGCTCTGGGTCCAGTTATAAGGCGCATACGCGCACTCCATGGCTACGGTAAGCACGCCGTCCTCTACGCCGGACTTAGCCGCGGTCTGCTTTTTGCCGCCGCAGCCCGCAAAGAGGGTTGCCGCAAGGGCAACGGATAGAATTGCCGATAAAATTCTTGCTGTTCTGTTCATTTTTGAACACTCCCAAAAAAATATTAAAAAATAAGCCTGCGACCCGAAAGGTATCACAGGCTTTGCTGATATTCAAAAATAAATAAGAACAAATACTTATGATAGCTCTCCGCAAATCATGCGACAGTGCCGCGCCTATTAAACGCGACCCCAGCAGCCCGCGGCGGCAACCGCAAAAACTACTTCGGCGGAACAGCCTTTCCCCCACCGCCGTTTGCCGACGTATACCGTGGAGTACTCATCATATCCGCGCCTCTATCAGGTGCTTTCTTAAATTTGGAATTATTATATATCCCTTTTTTAGTTTTGTCAAGTGTTTTTTTAAAATTTTTTTACATTTTTTTAAGCGCGGTTATCAGAGCCTTTATATCCGCCGCGCTGTTAAAGGTTGCGGGCGCAGCCCTTACCGCCCCGTTTTCAAGCGTTCCCATAATTCTGTGGGCGGTGGGTGCGCAGTGCAGCCCCGCGCGAACGGCAATGCCGTTTTCATTTAAAAATCGCGCCGTTTCGCCGCTTTTGTAGCCCTCAATGTTAAAGGATATAACCGGCGCCCAATCGCCCGCCGTGGGTTGCGGCGCGTAGAGCTTTACTTTCGGTATTTTTTCAAGCTCAGAATAAAGCAGTGTGCAAAGCGACATTTCGTGGCTGTATATTTTTTGAATTCCGAGAGTTTTAACGTATTTAAGCCCCGCCGCCGTTCCCATTATTCCCGGCACGTTTATTGTGCCGCTTTCAAGCCTTTCGGGCAGAAAATCGGGCTGAGTAAGCTCTGCCGAGTTTGTGCCCGTGCCGCCCTCAATAATCGTATTTCTTATAGGCTTTTCGCATATAAGCACACCCACGCCCATAGGCGCGTAAAGCCCCTTGTGCGGTGCTATGCACAAATAGTCTATTCCCTGCTTTTGCATATTTACGGGCAGCACGCCCGCAATCTGCGCCGCGTCAACCGCAAATGGCACGCCGCGTATTCTGCAAAGCGCGCCTATCTGCGCTATGGGCAGCGCCTTACCCAAAACGTTAGAAGCCCCCGTGCATATTACCAGTTTTGTATCGGGGCGGATAAGTCTTTCAAAATTATTAAGCGTTATGTTATCGTCGGTAAGCGAAACCGCCGCCACGTCCACCGCCGCGCCAACCTTATAAAGCGGGCGCATTACCGCGTTGTGTTCAAGCGAAGAGGTTACAACCCGATCGCCCGTTTTAAGCAGACCTTTCACAACGCAATTCACGCTGTGGGTGCAGTTAAGCGTAAACACAACATTTTCAGCCCCCGAGGCGCCGAAAAACTCGGCTAATTGCTCGCGTGTGTTATACACCGCCGCCGCGGCTTTCATGGATACCGCGTGCCCGCTCCTGCCTGGGTTTGCGCAATACTCCCTAAGCGCCGTATTAACGGCATTTATAACGCCCTGCGGCTTTTTACCCGTTGTCGCCGCGTTATCAAGATATATCACAGTATTTCCCTCCCTTACTCAAAACGGAGCTGCCGCGAAATGCGCCGCAACTCCGTAATTTTTTTAATCCGTATTAATTTCAAGAATTTTTACCCCCGCCTGCCGCAGCAGCTTTTCGGCGGCGGTTATATCTCCGTCGGTTATTATGCTGTATCCGCAGCCGGCGCTGCCTTTTCCCGAGGTTATTCTTTCAATTTTTACGTTAAAGCCTTTTCTTTTGAGCAGGTCGCGACCCTTTATGGCATAGGTCACGGTGCCCGTTGTTATAATATACCTCTTCATTTCTTTTCACTCCGTAAAACCGCGCCGCTAAGCCGTAAAGACTTAAACGGTGCGCAATTTTATATTATATAATATGACGAAGAAAAGAAAATGACATACCTACATTAGATGTTAGATGGTAGATGTTAGAAGAATACCCATCTGTTTTGTGCAAAAAAAGGCTCCCTTGCCTAAAGGGAGCTGTTGAGCGAAGCGAAACTGAGGGATTGTTACAAACTAAAGAATAGCAGAAAATTTAAACTTGAAAGAATACCCCACAATTTAGACGTTAGATTTTAGACATTAGATTTTAGAGAATACCTCTCAGTCGCCTACGGCGCCAG
>URGH01000085.1 GCA_900547305.1 uncultured Oscillospiraceae bacterium
TATACATCACCCGTTTGCGGTAAGGGTGGAAAGGCGAGGTAAGAGCTCACCGATTCCGCGGGAACGCCGGAATCCTGTAAACCCTATTCGGAGCAACGCTGAATGTAACTATACGCTTGCCCGGCGTGTTACGAAAAGCGGCTTGAGCGCAGGGAGCAATCCCGCGTCGAGATAGATAACCGTCCGCGACAGAACTCGGCTTACCGACCGACTCCTTTGAAATAATATTAAACCCCCGCATTCGGAATTTTGAAATTCTGAATGCGGGGGTTCTCTTATTTTCTCGGCTTATTTTGAATATTTCTTTCTCGGAACATAGCTTGTGTGCAAATCATGGTGAGCCTTATGACCGCCGAAGCCGTCATACCACTCGCTGTAAAGCGCCTCTACAACGGGGGATTCGTGCGATTTACGCAGCGCCATTGAAGCGTCCTGATCGTAAAGTGCTTTTGCCCTTACAGCCTTTAAGTCCACGGTATCTCTTACATACTGCGGCTGTATCGGCTGACCGCCGCCGTTTACGCAGCCGCCGGGACAGCCCATTATTTCAACAAACGCCCAGCCGTCGGGGTTGCCGTTCTTCATTCTGTCCATAACGCACTTGGCAGCCGCCGCGCCCGAGGCTACGGCAACCTTTATATCGCTGCCGTTAATGTTAACGGTAGCCTGTTTAAGACCCTGTGTGCCGCGTACTGCGGTAAAGTCAATATCGGTGTTATCCTTGCCGGTAAGCCAGTCGTTAGCGGTTCTGAGCGCCGCCTCCATAACGCCGCCCGTAGCGCCGAATATAACCGCCGCGCCGGTGTCTTCACCGAGCGGAGAGTCAAACTCTTCATCGGGCAGATTTGTGAAGTTTATACCTGCGCGCATTATCATACGCGAAAGCTCGCGGGTGGTAATGGCAATGTCAACATCGGGCACGCCCGCCGCGCTCTGGTCTTCCCTGCCTATTTCAAATTTCTTAGCCGTGCAGGGCATTACCGAAACGGAAACTATGTCTTTCGGGTCTATGCCCATTTTATCGGCATAGTAGGTTTTAATAACCGCTCCCGCCATTTGCTGCGGCGATTTGCAGGTGGAAAGATGCTCTAACATATCGGGATAATAATACTCGCAGAACTTTACCCAACCCGGCGAGCAGGAGGTTATCATCGGAAGTGTGCCGCCGGTTTTTATGCGCTCAACAAGCTCGTTAGCCTCTTCCACTATTGTAAGGTCGGCGGCAAAATCGGTATCGAAAATCTTATCGAACCCGAGACGGCGAAGAGCCGCAACCATTTTGCCCTCAACATTGGTGCCTATGGGCATACCGAAACATTCGCCCAGAGTAGCGCGGATAGACGGAGCAGTCTGAACCACAACGTGCTTATCGGGGTCGGCAAGCGCCGCCCAAATTTTATCGGTATCGTCCTTTTCAACCAGCGCACCTGTAGGACATACAACGGTGCACTGCCCGCATGAGATACACGGTACATTTGAAAGACCCACCTCAAACGGAGTGCCGATCGCGGTATCAATACCGCGGTTGTTAGCGCCTATAACGCCCACATACTGCTCGTTGCAGGCGGCAACGCAGCGGCGGCAAAGCACGCACTTGTTGTTATCCCTTACAAGGTGGGGTGTTGAGGTATCAAGCTCATAGGTCGGCTTAAAGCCCTCAAAGGCAGATTCCTCTACGCCGTAATCGCGGCAGAGCTTTTGCAGCTCGCAGTTTGTGGAGCGAACGCAGGAAAGGCACTTTTTCTCGTGGGTAGAGAGAATAAGCTCTAAGGTAGTTCTTCTTGCTTTCTGAATTTTTTCGGTGTTGGTAAGAACCTCCATACCCTCGCTTACGGGGTAAACGCAGGCGGTAACAATGCGGAAGCCCCTGCCCTCGTTAGCCTCAACAACACAGATACGGCAGGCTCCTATCTCGTTTTTCTCCTTCATAAAGCAAAGGGTGAGAATTTCAACGCCCGCAGCTCGCGCGGCGTCCAATATGGTAGAGCCTTTTTCTACGCTTACCGAAATACCGTTTATTTTAACATTTAACATATCCATTATTTAAGGCTCCTTTCTTACTTTTTAATTATTGCGCCGAACGGGCAGTTAGAAATACAAGCGCCGCACTTGATACAAGCGGTCTGATTGATTTCGTGCGGATTTTTAATAGTGCCGCTGATAGCGCCCACAGGGCAGTTACGGGCGCACTTTGTGCAGCCCTTACATTTATCGGCAATAATCGAGTAAGAAACAAGATCCTTACATACGCCGGCAGGACATACCTTATCGGTAACGTGAGCCACATATTCGTCACGGAAGAATTTAAGGGTTGCAAGCACGGGGTTAGGCGCAGTCTGACCGAGACCGCAAAGCGAGTTTTGCTTAATGTAGTGGCAAAGCTCTTCCATTCTGTCAAGGTCTTCAAGTGTGCCGTTGCCCTTGGTGATTTTATCAAGCAATTCAAGCAGTCTCTTTGTACCTACGCGGCAGGGTGTGCACTTACCGCAGGACTCGTCAACCGTAAATTCAAGGAAGAATTTAGCCATATCAACCATACAGGTGTCTTCGTCCATAACAATAAGTCCGCCCGAACCCATCATACAGCCGATAGCGGTTAAGTTATCGTAATCAACCTCGGTATCAATAAGGCTTGCGGGAATACATCCGCCCGAGGGTCCGCCTGTCTGAGCGGCTTTGAATTTCTTGCCGTTCGGAATACCGCCGCCTATATCCTCGATTATATGGCGGAGAGTTGTGCCCATAGGAATTTCAACAAGTCCCGTGTGCTTTATCTTACCGCCTAAAGCGAATACCTTAGTACCCTTAGAGCGCTCTGTACCCATTGATGCAAACCACTCGGCGCCGCGAAGAATAATTTGCGGAATATTTGCAAAGGTTTCAACGTTGTTTTCAACCGTGGGTGAGTTGTAAAGACCCTTAACTGCCGGATACGGCGGGCGGGGTCTCGGCTCGCCGCGGTTGCCCTCAATTGAGGTCATAAGCGCGGTTTCCTCGCCGCAAACGAACGCGCCGGCACCAAGACGGATATGCAAATCAAAATCAAAGCCCGAGCCGAAAATATCCTTACCCAAAAGCCCGTATTCACGCGCCTGGTCAATAGCTATCTGCAAACGGTGAACCGCTATTGGGTACTCTGCACGAACATAAACATAGCCTTCTGTTGCGCCTATTGCGTAGCCCGCAATAGCCATAGCCTCAATTACAGAGTGCGGGTCGCCCTCAAGTACCGAACGGTCCATAAACGCGCCGGGGTCGCCCTCGTCCGCATTACATACAACATACTTCTGCGGAGCCTTATTCGGCGCGCACAAAGCCCACTTTCTGCCCGTGGGGAATCCGCCGCCGCCTCTGCCGCGAAGACCCGAATCGGTAACGCACTTAATAACGTCCTCGGGGGTCATTTCGGTTAAAACCTTACCGAGAGCGGCGTAGCCGTCCATAGCTATGTATTCGTCGATATTTTCGGGGTTGATAACGCCGCAGTTACGAAGAACAACGCGGTTCTGCGATTTATAGAAAGCGGTGTCGCCCAAGGACACGTTACCCTCAATTTCATCAGCTACATTACCGGTATCGTTATAAACCAAACGCTCAACAATACGACCTTTAAGCAGGTGCTCCTCAACAATTTCCTTAACGTCCTCGGGGGTTACTCTGCTGTAAAAAGTACCGTCAGGATAAACGATAACAACCGGTCCCAAAGCGCAGAGACCGAAACAGCCTGTCTGTACGAGCTTTACCTCGTCCGCAAGTCCGCAGCTTTCAATATTCTCGGCAAACGCCTTTTGAATATCGTGGCTTCCCGAAGAGGTACAGCCGGTACCGCCGCAGATCAACACATGTGCACGAATCATTTTTTTACCTCCAAATTATTACTTATGAGCGGCTATCGTATATTCGTTTACGACGTTACCGTTTTTAAGATGCTCCTCAATTACGCGCGCTGCCTTTTCGGGAGTCATTTTAACATAGGTTATTTTTTCCTTGCCCGGCTCAAAGACCTCTACAATAGGCTCTAACTGGCAAATGCCTATGCAGCCTGTCTGTGAAACGGTCACCTTTTCCGTAAGCCCCTCTTTGTTTACGCCCTCAACCAAAGCGTTCAAAACGGGGCGCGCGCCTGCCGCAATACCGCAGGTAGCCATTCCCACAACTACGCGAACGCTGTTAACGCCCTCGCGAAGAATGACCTTATCGCGCATTTTTTCCTTTATTGCCTGTAATTCAGCCAATGATTTCATATGTTTTCTTCCTTTCTTAAGGTTTCTTCTATGAATTTTAGCACCTCATAACTGTTAAGCGGCACTTCCTCAAGAACCGCGCGCAGCTCCCTTGTATCAAGGGTCACGCTTTTGCTCCCGTAGGTGTGCGTAAACAGAAAATCGGTATCGGGGTGACCCTGTATTAAGGTCACAATACTTGAAACAACGTCTCCGAGCGGCGTATAATCAATATGCTTTTTATTGAATACCGCTAAAACCTTAGTTCCGTGGTCTTCGGGGTATTCGCTTTCGGCTCTTGATGAGATACCGAAAGTGCCGCCCGTCTGCTCTGCCTCCATTTTTAAAAGCGGCAGCCCCATTCCCACCTTGCGCGTTGTGCGCGTGGTGTAAAACGGGTCGGTTACGGCTTTCAGCGTTTCCGCCGTCATTCCGCAGCCGTTATCCGAAATTTTAAGCGTCAGCGTATCGTCAGTTTCGTTCACGATTATTTCCGTAAGCGTTGCCCTAGCCTTCACCGAATTTTCGGCTATATCAAGTATATTAAGCGATATTTCTTTCATACCGCACCCCGCAAATAGTTTATAAGCGCCTGTGCGGCGTTTTCCCTGCCGCAGTCAAGCTCTATGTAAGCGCCGCGCTCATTTATATCCCATAAATAGTGAGCGTCGGAGCTTGTTATAATTTTTTTGCCGTATTTTTCGGCATATTCCGCTGCCTTTTCCCCGCCATGTACCTCCGCAAAAGGAAAGTACGGTTTTTCGGGGAAAAAGCCCAGCACTGCAAGCAAGCCGTTTGACTGCCTGTCGATATGTGCCGGAAAGCACACGCCGCCGTATTTTTCCACTGCCTGCGGCACTTCTTCAAGCGAAAAAGAAGTAGCGTTTATAAGAAGATAATCGTCGTAACCCGTGATATTATCGTTTTCATCGGTAATACGCTGTTCCCCGAAAATATCGGGGCGGTTTTTGATTTTTATTCTTCTTTCTTCAAGCACATTTTCAAATTCCATAGCGCCCGAAAGTGTAGTGAACAGACATACCGCGTGAATATCCTCTGCCGTTGTAAGCTCTGTTCCCGCCACGGGAATTACTCCGTGCCTGTAAGCCGCTTTGAAAAACGCAGGGCAGTTTTTTAAGGTATTATGGTCGGTAAGCGCCATAATATCGAGTCCGTTCAGCTCCCCCATTCCCGCAATGCTGTCAGGCGTCATATCATTATCCCCGCAGGGGGATAAGCAGGAATGAATGTGCAGATCGTAGTAATACCTCATAAAAGCGAGTGAAGCGTTACCGCGGCATCATAAGCAGAACCCAAAAATGACAGTATATTAACGCCCTTTTCCTCCGCTGTTTTGCGAACGTCCGCGGGTATTTCCACACCCTCTGCCGCTATTATGCAGGCAGTGTCCGCAAGGGCTGCTACCGCCACAATATTGGCGTTGGACATTATGGTTATCCACGCGTCGCCCGATTGTGCCCTGCCCATTACCCAGCTTAAAAGGTCGCCTATATAAACGCCGGTTATTTCTCTGTCCGTTTCGGGGGTTGCAACCGCGCCGAAACCGTTTTTCAAAAGGTCTTCTACCGTCATTTACCGTCGCCCTCCTTATATAAGGGACATTTTGCCCCGCAGGATTTATTTCTTACCGTGTCCTCTGCAAAAGCGCGGCAGTTAGGCGCTCCGCACGCGCCGCAGTCAATACCGGGTAAGGTATCGCGCAGCTTTTGAATATCCGCCATCATCCGCATTGATTCCGCCATACTGTCGCTAAGCCGTGAAATGGGGTGATAGGTAGGTATTTCGTTGAAGATGTAGCTTTCGGGAATATAGCTTTCTTCCTTTGAAAGAAAGTTTTGCGAAACGGGCAAATATCTTCTTAACGTTTGCAGCCGCGCCTTTGCTATAAACGGGTTTTGCATTGTCATAACCCCGCCTACGCAGCCGCCCGAACACGCGTTAAGCTCAATAAATTCAAGCGGCGGTATATTGCCGTTTTCTACCTGATCGAGAACCCGAATCACATTTTCAATTCCGTCCGCCGCCAAGTAGCTTTCGTTGAATATCGCGGTTGCCTCTCCCCCGGTGCTTGCCCAGCCAATGCCTATCATACCCGAGTTTGAAAGCGACTTTATATCCGCCTTCGGCTGCATTTTGGCTATAAGCTGAAAGTAAATATCGTTAATCGAAACCACCGTATCTACCTGGCTTTTATAGCCTGCAAACCCGTTTTTAACATAGCTTACCTTTGCGGGACAGGGTGAAATAAAGCAAACGCCTATTTCCTCCTTCGCCAATTCTGGGTGTTCCCGCTTTGCCTTTTTGCGGGCAAGCATTGCCGCAACTTCCATTGGCGGCAGCATATGTATAATATTATCGGTAAGGGACGGAAAGCGCAAGCCTATAAGTCTTATTACCACGGGGCACGCCGAGCTTATAGCGGGTTTTTTAACCCCCTCGGTTTTAAGGTAAAGCCTTGTGTACGCGCTGACTAATTCCGCCGCGGCGGAAACCTCAAACACATCGTCAAACCCGATTTTTATAAGACCGTCAAGCACATAGTCAACGTCCTCTAAATTATCGAACTGACCGTATAGTGAGGGCGCGGGCAATGCGATTTTCCACTTGAATTTATCCATTGCCGAAAGCTTTTCGCAAACCGCCTTTTTCGCGTTATGCGGGCATACCCTTATACATTCGCCGCAGTCAATGCAGCGGTCGGGGTCTATTGATGCATGACCGCCCCTTATTCTTATTGCCTCTGTGGGGCAATGCTTTAAGCACGCGGTGCAGCCGCTGCACTTTTTTTCGTCAAGGTAAACCGAATGTTCATATTTGTTCATTTGAGCACCTGCCGAAAATATTTTTTCAAAGCATAACTCGCATTGTAATGTCCGTGCCTACGCCCACCGTGGAGTTTATCTCCATACTGTCGGTATAGCGCTTCATATTGGGCAGCCCCATTCCCGCGCCGAAGCCCAGGGAGCGGATTTGGTCGGACGCTGTGGAGTACCCCTCCTGCATAGCCCGCTCAATATCTTTAATTCCCGGTCCTTTATCGTGCAGGAATATTTCAATACAGTCCTCACTCACGGTAACGTCGGCTTCGCCGCCGCCTGCGTGAATTACCATATTTATTTCGCCCTCGTACATTGCAATGGAGACCCTGCGTATTATTTCGGGCGGCAGCCCTAATTGCCTTAAATTCTTCTTGACCTGAACCGAGGCCTTACCTGCCGATGTAAAATCCTCACCGTCAACGTCAAAGTGGAATTTCAAAGTCTCAGGCATTTTTAACCCTGTTCCCTACAAGACCGTTGCTGTAAAGAATACCGCAAGCCTCGTACATTCTTTTATCAGTAGCAAGAATTACCATACCGCAATCCTTTGCCAGCTCAATCATTTCGGCAGTGGGCATTTTAGAGCGCACAAACACTATGCAGTTCATATCCATCATTTCGGCGGTTCTTACAACCTGCAAATTAACAAGCCCCGTAAGCAGCACCGCCTGATCCTTTACATATGCCAGCACATCGCTCATCATATCGCTGCCGCAGGCGGAATAAACGTGGCGTGAAAGCCCCTCCTCGCAGCAGATGACCTGTGCGCCCAGCAAATCTCTTATAGTACCGATCTTCATATGCGGAGTATCCTTTCAGGATTTATTTACCGAAGCCGTATTTTTCAAGTATGCCGTCAACATCGTCTACGGTCAGTCTGCCGTAAACTTCATCATTAACAGTAAGCACCGGTGCCAAGCCGCAAGCGCCTATACAGCGGCAGGCGGTAAGCGAAAATCTGCCGTCCTCGGTACATTCGTCCGCGCCGATTCCGAGTCTTTCGCTCAGCTTGTTGAAAATATCTCCCGAGCCTTTAACATAGCACGCGGTGCCGAGACATACGGATATGTTGTACTCACCCTTAGGCGACAGCGAAAACTGCGCGTAAAATGTGGAAACACCGTAAACCTTTTCAAGCGGCACGTCCATTCCCTCGGCTATCATTTCCTGAACCTCCATAGGCAGGTAGCCGTAAACGTCCTGCGCCTGCTGCATAACTGCCATCAAAAGACTTTTATCGTGCTTATTGGCGTCAATTATTTCGCGCAGCTTTTTTTCCTGTTCAGCTGTTCCCTTAAAGGGAAGCTTACTGATCTTTTTTTGCATTAAACGAATCCTCCTTCGAATAATTGTATGCACAATTCATATATATGAATCTACATATACTTATGTAGTATAACATATATTTTTTCATTTGAAAAGCCCCTTTCGACAATTTTTTAACAAATTTTTTCACCCGTTTTTTGTTGTTATTGCAAATAAGCTTTTTTTGTGGTAAAATACCCATAGAAAATACTCAGAGGTTTAACGCAATGAAATGCTGTTTTAAATTTTTAGCGCTGTTTTCGGCGCTTGCTTTACTTATAACATCGGTCGGCTGCAAAGATAGCTACCAAAACGCAATTATTTATTACGAGCTGCCCGAGCACCCCTTTACGCTTGACGCGCAAACCGCCTCAACCGATTCGGAGCTGTCAATTGTAAAAAATATTTACGAGGGGCTGCTCAGAAAAAATTCAAGCGGTGCTGTTGTTTGCGGCGCGGCGAAAAGCTTTGAAAAAAACGGGCTTAAATACACCTTTAAGCTGCGTGAAAATGCCGTTTGGAGCAATAAAGAGCCGCTTACCGCCGCAGATTTTGTTTTC
>URGH01000086.1 GCA_900547305.1 uncultured Oscillospiraceae bacterium
GCGGCAGCCGAGACGGTGGGTCGGCTTGTCCGACACGGAGGGGTTGTTACAAGTTAGATGTTAAAATACCGCTCTGTTTTGACTTGCGTCAAAAAGAAGGGAGCCTTGTGTTTTCGGTTTATGCTTCAATCCCTTTTCTTCGGGGCTTTTTCATGCCTGCCGAATAAGGCGTCGTAAAAATTTTCGGCGTTGCCGCTGTTTACAAAAGGCAGTAAGCAAAGGCGGTGGCATATTAGCTGCCTGCGCCAGTATAAATACTCCCCCCGTGACTCCGCGCGCCGCATTTCCATAATAAAATATCGGCTGTCATTATGGTGAGGAACAATAAAAGCAATAAATTTCACAACAAGCATTACCGCAAAAGGCAACGCCAGCATTCCAACCGCAATATACTCCACTTTTTTTACAACTTCCCCGTATTTTATTTTCCTACATATTATTTTAGCGGATTTTCCGCTAAAAGTCAATAGCGAATTATTTTCTTAAATATAATAAAAATAATAATATAAAATCAGTCTGTCGATAAACCCCAAAATTTATTTTTGCGGCGGTAACGCCGCATTCACGTTTTTCCGCTGACACGTGCGGCGGAAAAACACCTTGTAAGCGAAAAATAGCCTAAAAGGCTATTTTTCAAGAGCACTGGGGTGGTATTGGCGGGGATAGAGTGCAGTCCGAAAATCTTTGATTTTCGAGCGAGCGGCATTCCCGCCAAGAGCGTGGCGAAAAGTCGGCACGCTCAAAAAAACGTGTTCGGTAAACAAATACGGAGGTATACTATGCCGCTTTATCCGAGAATAAGGGATCTCAGAGAGGACAACGACATAACCCAGACCCAAATGGGTAAAATTCTTTCCTGCAGTCAGCGGGTATACAGCAACTACGAGCGCGGGGAAATCGATATTCCCACCTACACGCTTATTAAGATTGCCGATTTTTATAATGTTTCCGTGGATTACCTTTTAAACCGAACGGATAACCCGAGGGTAAACCTTTAATTTTTCTCTCTTATCCGCTCAAACGCTTCCCTTATCTGCCTGTTTTTATAGGCCCTTGCGGCGAAAATTTCATATATCGAGCAGCCTTTATCCACAAGGCAGACCAAAAGGCTCTCTTTGTAGGTCGGCGGCGTAAACGTAAGCGGAAACATATGCTTTTTTATAATATCCCGCTCCCTGTCGCTTAACTCAAAATCCTCTTCGGCATTTTTAAGCGCCGCGCTTGGGTGGTATCTGCCGTGCATTGGTCTGTTTTTATCGGGTATGTGCCAGTCGTAAAGAAAATAATCGTGCAAAAGCGCCCCGCGCACAAGCTCGGTTTCATGGCGTTTAAGCGGCTTAAAGCGCTCTGCCAGTCGGTAGCAGTAGTACGCCACGGCTATGCAGTGCAAAAGGCACGGGGTGCTCCCGTGCTGAATAAAAAGCGCTGTTTTTGAAAGCCGCGAATGCGCCGCGGCGGCGGTAATAATATTTATGAAATCCGTATTTTTCATACTAATATTATACCGCCGCCTATTACTTTGTCAATAAGCTTTATTCTAAAATTTCGCCGTCGGTTGAAATTGTAACTACCTGCCACGGAATAAACTTTCCGCTGTTTTGCAGGGCGGTTTTCGCTGCGGCTTCAAGTCCGCCGCAGCAGGGAACCTCCATTCGCACCACGGTAACGCTCTTAATATCGTTATTCGCAATTATTTCGGTCAGCTTTTCGGAGTAATCCACACTGTCAAGCTTGGGGCAGCCCACAAGCGTTATGTGCCCTTTTATAAATTTTTCATGAAAAGCGGCGTAGGCGTATGCCGTGCAATCCGCCGCGATAAGCAGCTTCGCGCCGTTAAAATAGGGTGCGTTTACGGGCACCAGTTTTATTTGTACGGGCCATTGCGAAAGCCGGCTTTCGGCGTATTCTGCGCCCTGCCCCGCCTTTTCCGCTTTTTCGCCGTGCTTTATGCTGCGGCTTGCCGTTCCGGGACATCCGCACGGCAGCGGCGCTTTTTCATTTTTAGCCTTGTTTGCCGCAACCGCCGCCTCGTCATATGCCGCCGCCTCGCGCTCAACAAAGGTTATGGCTCCCGTGGGGCATGCGGGCAGGCAGTCGCCCAGGCCGTCGCAGTAATCGTCGCGCAATAGCTTTGCCTTGCCGTTTACCATGCCGATAGCGCCCTCGTGGCATGCGTTTGCGCAGGCGCCGCAGCCGTTGCATTTTTCTTCGTCTATGCTTATAATTTTTCTTATCATTTTAAATTACCTCCCTTGGTATGGCTCTATTATATCAGCCGCACCGCGGGAGGTATGTTGTTATTACAACAAAATTTAACTTTTTTTGTTTTTCAGCAAAGTTTTATAATAACCATTGCGCCTATGCCGATTATTACGCCCAAAATACTGTAAACCGAGAGTTTCTCCTTATACATTGCCGCCGCAACAAGGGTTGATATTACCGTTCCGCCGCCGTTTATAAACGTAAAAAGGAAAACGGGCGGCAAAAGCGCGGTCAGCTTTGTTGCAAACTGATTTATAACAAACACTGCGGCAGCCAGCGCCGCCCCGCAGATATACAGCGTTTTCCCGAGCTTAACCTTTTCCCCTCCGTCTGCCTCTGCCTGACGTCTGCCCAGAATAAGCGCCGCGGGATACCCCGCCGCTGCCGCAATTCCGAAAGATAAAAGCGAAAACAGGCTTATGCTTCCGTTCGGCACATAATGGGTATACATTTGCTGCGCAAGCATTGTAAGCCCGTTTGAAAGCATTGCGCCAATGAGCAAAAGAAAGGTTTTAAGGCTGAAACCGTTGTATGTATTTTCGGAATTTTTAATAAGCAGCCAAGCCGAAACAAAAAACACGGCGGTGCCCACGCCCTGCAAAAGGCTTACAGGCTGGTCAAACAAAAAAACGCCCGCCGCTACGGGAACCAGCAGTCCGGCGGTGGAGAACATTGAAACCAGGCTCACCGTGCCGCTTTTCATTCCGTAAATACCGAAGAAAGTGCTGAAAAAGAGCGACGCACCCGACAAAAGCGCTATTGCCGCGGTAGGCAGGTCAATTTTAAGCTCCGACAGACTGCCCAGCACCAGCACAAGCCCCAAAACCGCCGACAAGGTATACTGGTAGGCTGTATACCTTACCGTAACGGCAATATTCCCCGCCTTGTTGCTTGACATTTTGCTGAAAATCGCCTGAACCACGCGCGCAATTAAAATCGATAAAAGATAAATATAAATCATATTGACAGTCCCCCTCAAGTTCTGATATTATATTATCACGGCGCGCATATTTATTCAACCGATTGCGCACCGAAAAATTTTCGGTTTTCGGGGTGGCTTAAAATGACTCTTTCAAAGCTGGCAAAACTTGCGAATGTGGCGGTTTCCACCGCTTCAAAAGCATTTTCAATGAGCGGCGATATAAACGAGCAAACAAGGGAAGAAATTTTCCGAATAGCACGGGAAAACGGCTGCTTTAAAAAATTTTTCAACGCAAAATACCCTAAATTCGTAGCGGCTGTTATCTGCCCCGAGGTCAACAGTCGGCATTATTCGGAGCTGTGCTTTGCGCTGCAGCGCCGACTTCAGGCGCGGGGCTGTGAGCTTTGCATTGCGTCAAGCGAGTTTTCGCATGCCGTCGCTTTGGAAAAAACGGATTACTACGAAAAATATTCCTCTGCCGACGCAATTATTCTTATAGACTCCGGCATTACTCTCCCCTCCCATGAAACCCCGATAATTTTGGTAGGCGATCATACCGAAAACGCCGACGTTACAATACGCCTTGATTACGAATCCGCCTTAAAAACAGCCGTGCTTGATTTTAAAAGCTCGGGCGTTTCCCGCATTGGCTTTATAGGCGAGGAGCATACCGCCGCAAAACTTGCCGCTTTCAAAAAAATTGTTGCGGAAATTTTCGGCAAAGCGGACGAAAAATACATAATTACCGTGCCCGAGCGCTTTGAAAAAGGCGGCTACGCGGCGGCTCGGGAGCTTTATTCTTCGGGCGCGCTGCCCGAGGCGCTTATTTGCGCGTATGACGATATGGCGCTCGGCGCAATGCGCTTTTTAAGCGAAAAAAATATTTCCGTACCGGGGCAGATAAAAATACTCGGAATGGATAATATTCCCCACTCCGAGTATTTTGTGCCGAGTCTTTCAACCGTTGATTTTATGAACGAAGAAATTGCCAAAACCGCCGCGGAAAGCGTTTTTGAAATTCTGGACGGAAAAACGCCGCAAAAGGAGTACTGTTTTTCGGCGCGGCTTATCCGGCGGGAATCTTCTCTTACACCGTAAGCCTTTTTATTGCTTCGGCGGCGGCGGTAAGCCCCGCAACGCCGGGAACGGGCGCCATACTGGCGGGGCTTACCCTGCCTGTGCTGCGGTATTCGCCGCAATCCCGCGGCTTTATGGGCGGCTCGTCGCTCCAAACGGCGGTAACCCCCGAAACGCCGCGTTTTTTAAGCTCATAGCGCATAACCCGCGCTAAGGGGCAAACGCTTGTTTTTGATATATCTGTCACCCTGATGCGCGTGGGGTCCGTTTTATTGCCTGTTCCCATAACGCTTATAAGGGGGATTTTTCTTTTGTGCGCCTGCTCCGCCAAAAAAAGTTTTGCGGTCACGTTATCCACCGCGTCTATCATAACGTCGAACTTTTCAAATGGGATTTCGCTTTCGGGCGTTATAAATTCGCAAACGGGAATTATATTGCAGTCGGGGTTAATATCCCTGTACCTTGCGGCGGCAATATCGGTCTTATTTTTCCCGACTGTAGAACTAAGCGCTATAAGCTGGCGGTTTATGTTGCTTTTTGCGACCGTGTCGTTATCGTAAATATAAAGCGTGCCGAGCCCTGAGCGCACAAGCGCCTCGGCGGCATACGACCCCACGCCCCCCAGCCCGAAAACCGCGGCGGCGGAGTGTGAAAGCTTATCTATTCCCTTTTCGCCTATAAGCGAGGCGGTTCTTAAAAGTTCTTCCCGCATATTACAGCTCCAAATATTTAATAAGATTGGGTATCTGCGTTTCAAAATCCACCCCAAAGCGTTCCTCGCGGTTATCGGTAAGCGTATTTTTTATGCAGCGTGCGGTGAAATTAGCCGCTATTTGCGCGGCGGATTTTAAGCTGCGGTCGCGAAGATATGCGGCGGTAAGCGTGCTTGTAAAAATATCCCCCGTGCCGTGGTAAGCCGCGGGAATGCGCTCGGCGAATACATATGCGGCGGTTTCTCCGTCAAAAACGGCGGCGCCTATTTTTCTTTCGTCAAAGCTGACGCCCGTAAGCACAATATCGGCGTGGGTCTTCAAATAGAGCCCGCCGAGCAGCGCCTTTATATAATTTTCATCATACGGCGGCTCTTTATATTCGAACCCGAGCATAAGGCATGCTTCGGTAATATTGGGGGTTATAATATCCGCCGCGGCGCACAGTTTCAGCATATAATCGGGAAAATCAGGCTCAAAGCCGCGGTAAAGCCTGCCGTTATCCGCCATAACGGGGTCGGCTATAAGTTTTGTATCGGGGCGGCTTATAAGTCGGGCAGCCTCCAGCGCCAAATAAATTTGCTGCTTTGAGCACAAATAGCCTGTGTAAACCGCGTCGGTGGTTACACCCTCCTCCTTCCAGTGGCGGGCTATGGCTACCATATCGGGCGACATATCCTTAAAAGTATAATTTTTAAAGCCGCCCGTGTGGGTTGAAAGCACCGCCGTGGGAATAACGGCGGTTTCAATTCCCGCTGCCGAAATTATGGGCAGCGCGACCGTGAGCGAGCATTTCCCGAGACAGGAAATATCGCTTATTGCAACAACTCGCTTTTGCAAGCTATTTCACTCCCTTTTCAGGACAAAAACTTTCAAGCGGACAAATTTCGCAGTGTGCTTTACGGGCGGTGCATATATCCCTGCCGAAAAGCACCGCGCGGTGACAAAACGCGTTGGATTTTTCGGGCGGCAGCAGCTTTCGCATTTCGGTTTCAACCTTTAGCGGCACGGTCGTATTAACCAACCCCAAGCGGTTGCAAAGCCTTATAAAGTGCGTGTCCGTAACCACGGCGGGCTTGCCGAAAATATCCCCGCACACAAGGTTTGCCGTTTTTCTGCCTATTCCGGGCAGGCGGGTCAGTTCCTCAATAGTGTCGGGTACTTTACCGCCGTACTGCTCTGTCAGCATTTTGCCTATGCCGCAAAGGTCCTTTGCCTTTGTTTTGTAAAGCCCGCAGGTTTTAATAAGCTCCTCCACCCGCTTTATATCGGCGGCGGCAAGTGTTTCGGGCGTGGGGAACTCGGCAAAAAGCGCGGGAGTTACCATATTTACCCGCTTATCGGTGCATTGCGCCGAAAGCCGCGTTGCGATAAGCAGCTGATACGCGTCGGTATAGGTAAGGGAGCACACGGCGTCGGGGTAGAGCTTTTCAAGACCCGCAACCGCCCTTTCGGTTATTTCTTTTTTACGCATTTGTAGGCTCCAGCTTTAAATCGCCCTGCTTTATAAGCCCCAATTTGCGCATACCCTCGGCAATGGCAAGGGTCACGGCGGCGGGGAGAATAAAGTGCATAACTATTATTTCAATTATTGTAACCGCGGGTGAAAAGCCCGCCGCGGTCATACTGTCATACGCCATAAACTGCCCCACAAGCCCCGAAGAGCCCATGCCCGAGCCTACGGGGTTGCTTACCATTTTAAGCACCGCCGAGGAAATCGGACCGAGTATAGCGCTTGAAAGCACGGGCGGCAGCCAAAGTATAGGCTTGCGCACAAGGTTCGGAACCTGAAGCATAGAAGTGCCGAGACCCTGGGCTATCAGTCCGCCGAGCTTATTTTCGCGGTAGCTTATAACCGCAAAGCCTACCATATTGCAGCAGCAGCCTATTGTGGCGGCGCCTGCGGCAAGCCCGGTTATACCCATTGAAATGCCTATTGCCGCCGAGGAGATGGGCAGGGTTAAAATAACGCCCATAAGCGCCGAAATCGCGATTCCGCCCAAAATCGGGCTGTTTTCAACATTTATATTAACAAGCTCGCCGAGCCACTTCATAGCCGTGGAAATGTACGGTCCTACAAAATAACCCGCGGCGGCGCCCGCCAAAATGCAGCAGACAGGCGTTACAATTATATCCACCTTTGTTTTGCCCGAAACCAGCGCGCCTATTTCAATAGCTATGTAGGCGGCTATAAAAGCGCCGAGCGGCTCGCCGGGTGCGCCTATTTTAAAAGCCTCGTTTGCAAGGTTGGGGAAAGCGCCTATCATACCAGTAACCCCCGCGGCTACCGCAACCAGCGGCGAAGATTTTAATTTGCAGGCAACGCCCACGCCTATGCCCGCGCCCGTGAGCGTTTTTGCAACGCTGCCCATGGCGTTCAGGTATGTACCCACAACGTTACCGCCCACAAGCTTACCTATTTGGCAGATAATAGTGCCTATAATAAGCGTGGAAAAAAGCCCGTAGCTCATTCCGGAAAGTCCGTCTATAAAAAGGCGGTTAAGATATTTTTTCATATTTTTCCCCTTCTCCGCATTAGTATTACACTTATTATACTAAAAAAAATTAAAATTAACAATAGTGAATACCCCGAATTTCAGGGAAAATACTAATGATATTATGATAATATTATCAAGGCACAAACGGAGGAAAAAATGAAGACAGTTGCTTTTTTCGACGCAAAAAGCTATGACCGCGAAAGCTTTAAGCGTTTTGAAGACGAAGACATAAACATCAGATTTTTTGAAAACAAGCTGAACGCCGACACCGTGAGTATGGCGGCGTGCTGCGACGGAGTGTGTGTTTTTGTAAACGACACGCTTGACAGAACGGTTATTGAAAAATTAGCGGAATACGGTGTGGGAGTAATTGCGCTCAGGTGCGCGGGCTATAACAATGTGGATTTAAAGGCAGCGGCGGGGCGCGTAAAGGTGGTAAGAGTGCCCGCCTACTCGCCATATGCCGTAGCCGAGCACGCGGCGGGGCTGCTGCTAATTTTAAACCGCAAGCTGCACAGGGCGTATATAAGAACCCGCGACCATAACTTCTCATTAGAGGGGCTTATAGGTTTTGATATGCACGGCAAGACCGTGGGAATTGTGGGCACGGGCAAAATAGGCAGGTGCTTTGCGGATATTTGCACCGGCTTCGGAATGAATATTTTGGGCTGCGACCCCTACGAAAGCCCCGAATTTAAGGGCGAATACGTCACGCTTGAGGAGCTGCTGCAAAAAAGCGATATTATCTCGCTGCACTGCCCGCTTACAAAGGAAAACCACCACCTGATAAACGAAAGCACAATAAATCAGATGAAAAACGGCGCGTATATTATAAACACCTCGCGCGGACAGCTGATAGACACCCAAAGCCTGATAGCGGGGCTGAAATCGGGTAAAATAGGCGCGGCGGGGCTGGACGTTTATGAGGAGGAAACCGAGCTTTTCTTTGAGGATTACTCGGAAGAAATAATCCCCGACGATACCCTATCCACCATTATTTCAATGCCGAATGTTATTGTCACCTCGCACCAGGCGTTTTTAACCCGCGAGGCACTCGACGGCATTGCCGGCACTACAATGGAAAACCTGCGCGCTTTCTTTGCGGGCGAGGAGCTTAAAAACGAAGTGGGTTAAAAATAGACATTAGATGTCAGACGGTAGATATTAGACAAATACCCCTCAGTCACTAACGTGACAGCCGCTGACGGCGGCGGTCCCCTCTGTCACTTCGTGACGTCTCCCCACAC
>URGH01000087.1 GCA_900547305.1 uncultured Oscillospiraceae bacterium
GCTTACAAGGTGTTTTTCCGCCGCGCATGTCAGCGGAAAAACGTAAATGCGGCGTAAACGCCGCAAAAATAAATTTTTGGGACTTGTCCACAAACTGAATTAAATATTGTACGTGTTAACTTTTCGTCGTTTTCAAATAACGTGCGGGTCGGCAAAACTTTTGTATTCATCCTTAAAGCTTTTGTAATAATTACGGCTTATATACAGCGTTTTCCCATTTACAAGGCTTATACATTCGTTATTATAACCCGTTATATAATTGAAATTTACAACATAAGCCCTGTTTATTTTGCCGAAATGAGTTTTCGGCAGGTTTCCGTAAACGCGCGCCATCGTTTTTTTACACTTTACTTTACCGTTCCGTAAGCCTATAAAGCAGTTTTTATTATCCGCTTCAAGATAAAAAATATCGTGTGTTTCAAAACAAAAAACATCGTCGCCGCTTTTTACCCAAAGGGGACGGTGAAGCGGATTGTAAAGAAAAAAATCGTCAAGCGCCGCAAAAAAAGGTTTTTTTTCGAGCGGCTTTAAAAGAAAAGCGTGGGGCGTTACTTTAAAAGAGTCAAAAATAAAGCCGGTATACTCGCTTAAAAACATAATTGTGCTGCGGCAATTTTTTCTGCGCAGACGCTTTGCGGTTTCAAGCCCGTTAAGCCCGTTGATATGGTAATCAAGAATTATAAGCAGATAATTATTTTCGCTTTTAAGCATTGCTTCGCTTGAATCATAAATTTCCACCAATAATTCCAAACGGCGTTTATTGGCATAATCGTAAATCATATTTTTTGTTTTTTCAGCGCATTTTATATCGCTGTCGCATATTGCTATCCGCATTATAATTCGTCCTTTCATTATCTTTTCGACATTTTTCGACAAAAGCTATTATAACATATTTGCTATAAAATGTCAATATCAATCTTAAAATATAATTAAAAAGTGTAAAAATAACGTTTTACTCTTATTTTTTTGCCTTTTGCTCCACTATTTTACATTTTTTTACACTTTTCTGTAAAATTCTTCCCGAAAGGGAAAAAATCGTAAGTCGACGTTTACAAAAATCAATTTTTTTCCTTTCTTACAATCAGAGGGAGGAAAAAATATGAACAACAGAGAAATTATTAAAACCGTAAAAGAAATAAAGGGAGGAGATATGTCGAATTTTCATGCGATATACGGAACGTTTTCGCGGCTTATAAATTGTTATGGCAGAAGAATAGGGGAAGACGGCTGCGAGGATATTACATTATTCTTCATGGAGCTTTTATATTCGGTGGATACGGACAGGTTCTTGCCTGACGGCAGCTATGAACTGAAAAGGTATATTGCCGTAGCGCTGCGGAACTATTATATTACGCTTTCACAAAAGGCTCAGAAATACGTCAAATTCTGCGATGAATTGCTTGAAGAAGATGCAAAATACGTTTTTGAACCCGAGGACGCCCTGTCGTTAAAGGAGGGGCTTTTAAGGCTGTCCGAAAGGCAGCGTACAGTGCTTACATACAGATATTTTTACGGGCTTTCCGACGGTGAAATTTCAGACCTGCTTTGCATATCCCGTCAGGCGGTGCATCAGCTTGAATTGCGCGCGATAGCTTCCTTAAAAGAATATTACGGAATATGATTGAGCTTTTTTGCCGATAATACTATCGGTGATAAATATGAAAAAACAAAAATTATTCTATATCAGGCTGTCTGTTATGTGTCTGCTCAGCTGCGCCGTGCTGGTTTCGGGCGGGTATGTTTATCTAAGGCGGAGCTTTCGCCCTGCCGAGGGGCAAGCCTCCAAAATACCGTACAGCTTTTCCGTGCCCGATAATAAGGGAATACTTTTCGATATAGCGGGGAACCGCGCCTTTGTATATCTTGACTTTACAGATGAAAAATTAAGCGTCATAATTCCGCAGACAGAGGATTTCGACCCGACCGATTTCGGGTATTCCGGGGATTTTAAAATCAAGGGCGATTTATCCGTTTTGGCTGCGATAATAGACTATGCCGGCGGAATAACATTAGATGATAACGGTGAGCAGGTGAGATATACCGGCGTTCAAATATCGGATATTATGAGCCGCAGCACCGAAAGCGAAAAACAGCTGCGCTTAATAATTCCCGCTATTATGCGGTCGGTTGCGGAAAACGGGCTTGAAGACGAGGCATTTAACTATATTATTGATAAATCGGACACCGATTTGACAGTGCCCGATGTGCTTATGTGGCAAAATTATATAAGTAAGCTTTGTAAAAACGGAAGAATAATAAACTGAAAACGGCTGTCTGCTTTCCAAAATTAGGCGTTTACCCTACGGTGATTGACAAAGCCGCCGCGAAAGATTATAATAGTTAAGTATAATTTTGCGGAGGTAGAGCTTTGAAAACGGTAAATGAAATTTTTGCAAGTAATGTTTTTAACGATTCGGTAATGCTTGAAAGGCTGCCGAAGGATACATACAAGGCGCTGAAAAGCGCCATAAAAGAGGGAACGGGCATTGACAGCAGCATAGCCGATATCGTAGCCTCTGCTATGAAAGACTGGGCTATTGAAAAGGGCGCCACGCACTATACGCACTGGTTTCAGCCGCTCACGGGCATAACCGCCGAAAAGCACGACAGCTTTATTTCCCCCACAGAGGACGGCGGAATTATTATGGAATTTTCCGGCAAGGAGCTTATAAAGGGCGAGCCGGACGCTTCCTCTTTCCCGTCGGGCGGGCTTCGCGCAACCTTTGAGGCTAGGGGATATACCGCGTGGGACCCAAGCTCCTATGCGTTTGTAAAGGACGATACGCTTTGTATTCCCACGGCGTTTTGTTCATACTGCGGCGAGGCGCTCGACCAGAAAACGCCGCTGCTGCGCAGTATGGACGCAATAAACAAGCAGGCGCTCAGAATTGCCAAAATATTCGGGCTTGAAAATGTAAAGCGGGTAAATACCACCGTAGGACCCGAGCAGGAGTATTTTTTAGTAGATAAAAAAATGTATGATAAGCGCCCCGACCTTATCTATTGCGGAAGAACGCTTATAGGCGCAATGCCGCCGAAGGGTCAGGAAATGGACGACCACTATTTCGGCGTTTTAAAGCCGAGGGTGGCGGCGTTTATGCGCGACCTTGATAATGAGCTTTGGAAGCTGGGCGTGCTTGCCAAAACCGAGCACAACGAGGTTGCTCCCGCGCAGCACGAACTGGCGCCAATCTTCACCACAACCAACATTGCGGCGGACCACAACCAGCTGACAATGGAAATGATGAAAAAAACCGCGCAGAAGCACGGACTTGTGTGTCTGCTGCACGAAAAGCCCTTTGACGGGGTAAACGGCAGCGGCAAGCATAATAACTGGTCGCTTTCAACCGATACGGGGCTGAACTTTTTAAGTCCGGGCAAAAATCCGGGTGAAAACCTGCTGTTTATGCTTACATTAGCCGCCGTTATACGCGCGGTTGACGAGCACCAGGATCTGCTCAGAATTTCGGTTGCAACCGCGGGCAACGACCACCGTCTCGGTGCAAACGAGGCGCCCCCCGCCATAATTTCAATGTTTTTGGGTGATGAGCTTACCGAGCTGCTCGACTCAATAGCAAGCGGTCAGCACCACGATAACGCAAAGCGGGTTAAAATGACGGTGGGAGCGGATATAATTCCCTATATCCGTAAGGATAATACCGACCGCAACCGCACATCACCCTTTGCGTTTACGGGCAATAAGTTTGAGTTCAGAATGCTTGGCTCCGCTTCATCAATATCCGATACAAACGTAATGCTCAACACTATGGTAGCCGATGTTTTTGCCGACTTTGCCGACAGGCTTGAAAAGGCGGAAGACACAGAAACTGAGCTTAAAAATATAATTAAGGAAACCGTAAAATCACATAGGCGCATAATTTTCAACGGTGACGGTTATTCGGAAGAATGGCAGAAGGAGGCTGAAAAGCGCGGACTGCTGAACCTTAAAAGCACGCCCGACGCGCTGCCGCTGCTTAAAACGGAAGAAAATATCGCGCTGTTTGAGCGCCACGGCGTATTAAGCCGCGCCGAGATAAATTCACGCGTGGATATTGTACTCGAAAATTATTCAAAGATACTGCACATTGAGGCGCTCACGCTTATTGAAATGATGAACCGCGAGGTTATTCCCGCAATAAGCGAGTATACCGACAGGCTGTGTACAGGGCTTATAAACAAGCGTAATTTGGGCGTAAGGCTTGACGAGCTTGCCGACACCGAGATTATAGCGCGGCTTTCCGCCGCGGGCAGCGAAATATACAAGCTGACATCCGAGCTTAAAATGGCGGTTATGACGGCGGAAAAGCTGCCCGATATGCTTGAGCGCTCCCGTATGTACCACGATACGGTGCTGCGGCTTATGAACGATATTCGCAAATATGCCGATAGCTCCGAGGCGGTTGTATCAAAGGACTGCTGGCCCTACCCGAGCTACGGCGAGCTGCTTTTCAGTATTTGAACGTAAAAAAAGCGGCGTTACCGCCGCAAAAGCAGAATTTAAGATTTATCGACAAACCCCGACAAGATTTGACCTGTCGGGGTTGTTTTATATAACTTTGCTTAAAAAATCTTTAAGGCGCGGGCTTTGGGGATTGCCGAAAATTTCTTCGGGTGATCCCTCTTCCATAATAATACCCTCGTCTATAAACAGCACACGGTCGGCAACCTCGCGGGCAAAGCCCATTTCATGGGTTACTACCGCCATGGTCATGCCATCCTCCGCAAGCTTTTTCATAACGCCTAAAACCTCGCCTACCATTTCGGGGTCAAGCGCGCTTGTAGGCTCGTCAAACAGCATAACGTCGGGCTGCATACAAAGCGCCCTTACAATCGCCACGCGCTGCTTTTGCCCGCCCGAAAGCTGCCCGGGGTAGGCGTTTGCGCGGTCGGCAAGCCCTACGCGGTCAAGCAATTCTGTCGCCCGTTTTTCCGCGTCGGCTTTTGAAAGCTTTAAAAGCTTCATAGGCGCTAAGGTCATATTTTTTAAAACCGTCATATGCGGGAATAAATTGAACTGCTGAAAAACCATTCCCATTTTTTGGCGGTGTTTATTTATATTTATTTTCGGGTCGGTAATGTCAACGCCCTCAAAATAAATTTTTCCGCCCGTGGGCTCTTCAAGTAGGTTGAGGGTGCGCAGAAAGGTGGATTTGCCCGAGCCCGAGGGTCCTATTATAACAACGACTTCGCCCTTATGAATTTCGGTTGTTATGCCCTTTAAAACCTGCACCTTGCCGAAGGATTTACTTAGGTTTTCTACTTTAATCAAGCTTTGCTCAGTGGTCACTTCTTCTCAACCTCTTTTCTAATTTATTAAGTAAGAATGTGGCAAAAAGAACCAATACGAGGTAAATTGCCGCTAACGTAAGATAGGGAACAAACGCCGTATAATAATCCGCCACTATAGCGCGGGTTGCTCTTGTTAAATCGAATACTGTAATAAATCCGGCAACAGAGGTTTCCTTTATCATTACTATAAATTCATTTCCGAGTGCGGGTAAAATGTTTTTAATAGCCTGCGGCAGAATTATTTTAATCATGGTAGACGGATAATTCAGCCCCAATGAGCGGCCCGCTTCTGTTTGTCCGCGGTCAATTGAGAGAATACCGCCGCGGATTATTTCGGCAACGTAGGCGCTACTGTTTATGCCGAAAACAAGAATTGCTATTATAAGCGCCTTGTTTGAATTTCCGCGAAAGGAGGATGCGAAAATTCCGTAATAAGCCAAAAGCAACTGCACCATAACAGGAGTTCCTCTTATTACGGTAATATAGACCGAAGCAATACCGTTTAATATTTTGGCAAAAATATTATTGCGCGGTATGACTTTAAAAACCGCAAGAATAGCGCCCAGTAATATTCCTATAACAACGGCAAGCAATGATATAATCATTGTATATTTAAGACCGTCTAGAAGTAGGGTATAGGCTGAATTTGTTATGTAAATTTCATATAACTTTTCAAAAAAACCGTTAAACAACTTATCACTTCCTTAATAGCATAACAAATTGCACCGCCCGATTTAAGACGGTGCAATTCGATTTTAAATTATTCAATGTTGTATTTATCAAGAAGTTCCTTAATTTTGCCTTCGCTTTCAAGCTCTTTAAGTGCGGAATTTACTTTTTCAAGCATTTCGCTGTCGCCCTTCTTAACTGCAATTCCGTATTGCTCAACCGTAAGAGGAGTATTGATTGTTTTAATTGCATCGGAATTTTGAGCGGCGGCTTCTTCAGCAGCTTTATTATCCATAATAATTGTATTTATGGTGCCGTTTTTGAGATCGTCAATCGCGTTGCTTAAATTATCGTAAATTTTAATGTCGGCACCCTCAATTTTCTTGAAGCCCCATTCTTCATCACCCTCGGCATATTTTTGACCGGTAAAGCCTGAGCAAACTCCGATTTTCTGGTTTTTAAGTTGTTCGTCAAGTTCTTCCTTGGTGGTTCCCGTGTAATAGGTATCGTTCTTAGCAACTATAAGAATTTGCGCTGCACTTGAATAATAAGGATCTGAAAAATCAACTGATTTTTTACGTTTAGCGTTAATGGTAAGTCCCGAAGCGGCAACATCGCAAGCGCCCTGTTCAACTGCGGCTACAACGCCGTCAAATTCCATATTATCTACTTTTACATCATCGTAGCCCATTTTTTCGGCTACAGCTTTGATTAAATCAATATCAAAGCCTGTTGCCTTGCCGTCCTTATCAAGATATTCAAACGGTTCAAATTCAGCATTTGTCGCTACAATAAGAGTGCTGTTTTTCTTTGAGCCGCAGCCGCCGCAGGTTAAGAGCATCAGCAGGGCGGAAACGCCGCAAATAATTTTTGTTGTGAGTTTCATAAGAGAAGTCTCCTTTAATAAATTTCTTTTCTTTTTGAAGTCTGACGGTATTATAGCACCCCAAAACCGATTTGTCAATACCTAATTTGCATATTTATGATATTTTTTTGAATATTTTCAATTTCGACTGCATAAATCTGCATATTTCGGTGCATATTCAGTCAATATGCCTTAAAATATGCTGTGGGTACTCAGCGAGGTGTCTTCCTTTATCTGGTGCAAAAGAGTTTTCAGGCTTTCAATGTGGTCGTAAAACATAGCGTTTTCCTTTTCCTTTACGAAAACCGAAAGTGAGGCAAGCTCCAGTTCAACCTCGTCAATTTCGCCGTGATTGACGAAAAATGAGAGATTGCCCTCCTTTTCATCCCACAGCTTTTGCAGATCTCTTACCTTTTCTTCGGCGTTGCCGCCGCTTCGGTATTCTGTTTCACACCGCGAAACCTGTTCCTTTGCTTCATCGCATACGCCGTTAATATAATTAAGGCTGCCGAAATAGGAAATAATAACTATTACAAAAAGTATTGCGGCAGGTATAAGTCTTTTCATTGCTTTTTCCTCTGCTTTATAATACTGTGGTTTCCGTCCCTATCCATGGTCATCAGGAATATATCCGAAACATTATCGCCTTTAAGCATTTTGCGCACGGCGCCTTCGTCTGTGCCTATTGCTTCAAGCGACTCTTTTATTATTTTGCCGTCGCTTATAACCGGCAGCGGCAGCAGCGCTTTATCCTTTTTAACGTTTAGGTCGGCGGCGGTGGCGGGCTGCTCTGATGATTTAAGCAGAACGCTTAAATTTCCGTTTACCTCAAGCACTGCGAACGCCACGGTGGAAATATCAAATACATCCTGCCCGCGTAAAAGCTCCACAAGGTCAAGCACGGTCATTCGCACGCTTTTCATCATTTGCTGGTCTATAACACCGTTCTTTATTATAACGGCGGATTTGCCGTTCATAATTTTTCGCATAAAAAGGCTTTTCATTGATATTACCGAAATCAGAATTTCCAGTATTACAAGCATAAAAATAGCCACCACGCCGTTTAATATGGGCTGTGACGTATCCTGCAGGGGAATAGCGGCAATTTCGGAAATAAGCAGTGTAACGACCAATTCGTTCGGCTGCATTTCGCCTATCTGCCGCTTGCCCATGAGCCGAATACCCAGGGTAACGAAAATATAAAGAATAATTGTGCGCGTAATTGTAATAATCATATAATCACCGAAAATATTATTTCCGATAATATTTAATTTAATACCGGCGAAATTAGACGTTAGATATTAGACGGTAGATGTTAGATTAATACCCCTCAGTCAAATTAGACGTTAGATATTAGACGGTAGATGTTAGATTAATACCCCTCAGTCAAA
>URGH01000088.1 GCA_900547305.1 uncultured Oscillospiraceae bacterium
CGCCTCGGTCGGTGCTTCTGCTTCGCAGAGGTGTCCACCGGACACCCGCACCCTTGCACAGGGGAGGCGTTTGGCTCCCTTCTTTTCGGCTTTGCTGAAACAGAGGGGAGCTGTCGTGCGTATGCACGACTGAGGGGTATTCTTCTCGTCTAATATCTAACGTCTAATATCTAACATCTAATGTAGTGGTATTTTTATAATTAAATAACTTACCTAATAAGTAAAAATCAACCGCAGCCCGATATGGGCCACGGTTGATGAGTACGGTTTTAATTTTATGAAACACCGCGCGGCGGGCTATTTGCCCCACTCTGCGTATTTAACGGCAATTTCTAAAAATCTTCTTTCAATTTCCTTTCGGTCTTCTTCCGAAAGCGCTCTTAACTGCTTGAGCATTTCCTCCTCTTTAAAGGTTATTAAAAAATAATTATTTCCCTGATTGCTATACAATTGTAATTACTTCCTTTACGTTTTTTAGGGTTTTAAATGAAGCAATTTTCAGGATAAATATCGTCCTAAATATGTAATAACGTCATATAGAACAGTCTTATTATTTTCCGCCAGTGCCGAAAGTATTTGGAGAGTGTCTGAATTTTTAATTTTATATCCTATTGAAATAATTGTGTCGTGAAGTATGGATATTTTGCGCTCGCAAGAAATATTATGATTATGGCAGCAGTTTGTTGAGAGCGGCGCAATACGGTAGGCTGATGATTCCTTAATCTTTTCCATATCCACCGGTTCAAACGATGACTCGGTGAGCGAATTATGATATTCAGAGTGATGCGCGGCGATAAAATCAGCATTTATTAAAAATGTGCAAAGCAATGTAATTACAATTATGCAGGCGCATAAAAGCCTTTTGCAATGCGGCTTATCCATAAACATCACTCCCCTTCAGCGCCGTTTGGATACAAGCTCATTATAACACCGCATAATGCAAAACGCAACAATTATTTTGCATTTTAACAAAAAAATAGGCTATATATGTCAAATACTGTAATATAAAGGGCGCTTGTTATAAGGCAATCAGCCCTTACGGAAAAGCGTTTCCAGGCGCTCAGCCGCCTCAAGGGTGTTTTCCCTGTTACCGAAGGAGGTCAGGCGGAAATAGCCCTCGCCCGCCTCACCGAAGCCCGCGCCGGGTGTTCCCACAAGCTGCGCGTTTTTAAGCAGATAATCAAAAAATTCCCAGGAGCCTGCATTGCCCGGGCATTTAAGCCATAAATACGGGGAATTTTCCCCGCCTACAAATTCAATTCCACTGTTTTTAAGCGCCACGCCTATTATGCGGGCGTTTTCCATATAATACGCCACAAGGGCTTTACATTCCTTTATTCCCTCGTCGGTCAAAACCGCCTCGGCAGCGCGCTGCACAATATACGGCACACCGTTGAATTTAGTAGCCTGCCGCCTTGCCCAAAGCGCCGAAAGCTTTGTGTCGCCCACCGTCAGCTCATCGGGGAATACGCTCCACGCACAGCGCGTGCCGGTAAAGCCCGCAGTTTTTGAAAAGCTGCAAATTTCAACGGCGCAGCTGTCCGCTCCCTCAATTTCATATATAGAGTGGGGGTAATCGCCGCTTATAAACGCCTCATACGCCGAATCGAATATTATAAGCGAGCCGGTCTCGTTTGCAAAATCAACCCAAATTTTAAGCTGCTCGCGGCTGTAAACCGCGCCCGTGGGGTTATTGGGCGAGCAAAGATAAATAACATAGGGCTTTTTCTCGGTATTACCCGGCAGCGGTAAAAACCCGTTTTCGCGCGTACCCTTTAAAAAACTAATTTTATGCCCGCTCATAATATTACTGTCAAGATACACCGGGTACACGGGGTCGGGTATAAGTATTTCGTTATCGCCCAAAATATCAACTATATTGCCCACGTCGCTCTTAGCTCCGTCAGATACATATACTTCCTCGGAATTTCTGTTTACCGAAAAGCGCTTATAGTAATTCGCTATTTTCTCCCTTAAAAAATCATAGCCGTACTCGGGCGCATAGCCCCTGAAAGTGGCGGCGCTGCCCATTTCGTCAGCCGCGCTTTTAAGCGCTTTAACAGCCACCTCGGGCAGCGGCAGAGTAACGTCCCCTATGCCCAGCCTTATAATCTTTTTATCGGGGTTTTCGGCGGAATATTCCTTTACCCTTTTGGCAATTTCCGAAAAAAGATAGCTTTTTTTTACATTAAAATAATTTTCGTTTAACTTGATATTAAGATTCATAATTCATATACCCCGTCATATACTTTTTCAGCCGCGCCGCGCATATATATGTGCGAATTTTCGGCATAAGTTATCATTAAATCACCGCATTTAAGCCTTACGGTTATTTCCTCGCCGCGCTTGCAGTGCCCGTTCAGCACTGCCGCAACCACCGCCGCGCAAGCGCCCGTGCCGCAGGCAAAGGTTTCCCCGCTGCCGCGCTCCCACACCCGCATTTCAAGCTCTGTAGCGCTTATAACGCGTATAAATTCGGTATTTACCCTTTCGGGGAATATGGGCGCGTTTTCAAAGGCAGGCCCTATTTTTTTAAGGTCAAGCCCCTGCACGTCTCCGCAAAAAACTACCGCGTGCGGGTTGCCCATTGATACTGCGGTTATGCGGTATTCTTTGTCCATTATCTGCAGCGGCTCGTTTATCATACACTCGCCGTCAAAAATCACGGGAATATCGCGCGGGGTTAAAACGGGCTTGCCCATATCCACGGTTATAAACTCCGCTTTTCCGTTTTTCGCCTCAATTTTAAGGTTTTTTACGCCGCTTAAGGTTTCAACCGTTATAACGTCCTTTTTCGCAATGCCGTTATCGTAAAGGTATTTTCCCACGCAGCGTATACCGTTGCCGCACATTTTGCCCTCGCTGCCGTCCATATTGAACATACGCATTTTCGCGTCCGCTATGTCCGACGGGCAAATAAGTATAAGTCCGTCGCTGCCGACCGACGTTCTTCTGGGCGACATACGTATAGCTAACTCCTGCGGATCTTCTATTTGCTGCTCAAAGCAGTTAATGTATATATAGTCGTTACCTATGCCGTGCATTTTTGTAAATTTGATTTGTTGCATACACACGCCTCCGTTTATTAAAATTTTACCATAACCGCCCCTCTTTGTCAAACCGCCGATAAAAATTGTTGACTTTTTATTGCTTTTCGCGTAAAATGAATTAAACGGATATTGTGCCATAAAATAATTTAAAGGAGAAAAAACCGTTATTTTTTATAAAGAAAGCGCCGGGACCGTACATATGGCATAGCGGTTGACGAGGATGGGGAGCATCGAAATATTCGGCGGATGTCCCACGGCAGGCATGTCGTAAACACGCGTTTAAACCCCGGGAGTAATTCCGGAAACAGAGACGCGCTGCTATGTCAGAAAAAATATTTATACGTCGGTATGTACGGACGGCAGCTAACCGAAAAGACGGATTTTTAAAACCCGCCTGTTTCGGCTTGTTTTCATATGCTTACAAGGGATAACTGCGCCTTTCCGTACTGCTGCGGAAAGGTGTATTTTTATGTGCGGAATAGTTGGATTTACAGGTAAAACACAGGCGGCGGGCTTTTTGCTTGAGGGTCTTGAAAGACTTGAATACAGAGGCTACGATTCTGCCGGAATAGCGGTACTTAACGATAATAATTTGACGGTATGCAAAACTACCGAAAGAATTAAAAACCTTATAGAAAAAACAAACGGCGGCAAGGATATACACGGCACCACAGGCATAGGTCACACCCGTTGGGCGACCCACGGCGCGCCGTCGGATAAAAACGCTCACCCGCATACAAGCGGCGACGGTAAGTTCGCCGTGGTGCATAACGGTATTATTGAAAATTACGTTACCTTACGCGAAGAATTAAAGGCGGAGGGTGTGGAATTTAAAAGCGAGACCGATACCGAGGTAATACCCCAGCTTCTTGCCCGCTGCTACACCGGTGACTTTTTCGAGGCGGTTGCCAAAACCGTTAAAAGGCTTGAGGGTTCGTATGCGCTGGGCATTATCTGCACCGATTACCCCGATACGCTTATAGCCGTGCGCAAATTCAGCCCGCTTATATTGGGGCTGTCGGATGACGCTAATTACATCGCCTCGGACGTTACGGCAATAGTATCTCACACAAAGGATATTATGTATATTGAAGACGGCGAAATTGCTGTGCTTAGCCCCTGCGGCGTTAAGCTTTATGACGGCGATAAAAACGAGCTGCACCGCGAACCCGCGGTTATTAACTGGGATGTTTCCGCCGCGGAAAAGGGCGGGTACGACCACTTTATGATGAAAGAAATAATGGAGCAGCCCGCCGCCGTTAAGCAGACGGTTGAAAGCCGAATTAACGGCAGAGAAATTGTGTTTGAGGGCTTAAAGCTGAACGCCGAAATGCTTAAAAACACCGAAAAGATAGAAATTGTAGCCTGCGGTTCGGCTTACCACGCGGGTATGGTGGGTAAATATGTTTTCGAGGAGCTTTTGCGCATACCCACTGCGGTGGATTACGCCAGCGAATACCGTTACCGCAACCCGATAACGGGAAATAAAACGCTTACCATAATAATAAGCCAGTCAGGTGAAACGGCCGATACCCTCGCCGCGCTTAAAGAGGCGAAAAAGCGCGGATCGCACACCCTTGCAATAGTAAACGTGGTGGGCAGCTCCATAGCAAACGCGGCTGACGACGTTATTTACACCTGGGCAGGCCCCGAAATTGCGGTTGCCACCACAAAGGGCTATTCCACGCAGTTATCAGTGCTTTATCTCTTTGCGGTTTGGGCGGCAAGACTGCTTAAAACCGCCGACGGCGCGCGGCTTGAAAAAATATTCGACGATATTTTAATGTTGCCCGAGCTTACCGAGCGTGTAATTTTGGCAGAGCCGCAAATAAAGGAAATGGCAAAGCACTGCGGCGACCCGAAATCGCTTTTCTTCATAGGCAGAAATATCGATTACGCGGTATCGCTGGAGGCGTCGCTCAAATTAAAGGAAATATCCTACATTCATTCCGAGGCCTACGCCGCGGGCGAATTAAAGCACGGCACTATCTCCCTTATTGAAGAGGGCAGAACGGTTATAGCCCTTGCCGCATATGAAGAACTTTTTGATAAGCTGCTCAGCAATATTAAAGAGGTAAAGGCGCGCGGAGCGCACGTTTTAGCCTGCGCCACCGAGGGGCATACCGAAGTTGCAAAAGAGGCTGAGGACGTTATCTACATTCCTAAAATCGACCCGCTGCTTTTAGCGTCCTTAGAGGTTGTTCCTTTCCAGCTTTACGCTTATTATGTGGCGCTTTATAAAGGCTGCGATATTGATAAACCCCGCAACCTTGCAAAGTCGGTTACGGTGGAATAATAAATCGTGAAAAACAAAACAAGTCGGCAGAAATTGCCGACTTGTTTTGTTTTATTCCATACCTTTAATTATCAGATCGCCGCTTACCGTGTCCGTTTCAAAATCGGCGGAGCCGTCGCCGCATACGCGGCGGTTTTTGCTTTCGGAAACAGTGGGCAACCCGCAGCTTATATCGCCGCTTACGGTATCGGCTTTAAGCGTAAAACCGCTGTTTTTCGGTATTGTAAGCCTGATATTACCGCTCGTGCTGTCGCAGTCCAGTTTTTCAAGCGGTATGGCGGAGCTTACCGTTATATCGCCCGAAACACTGTCGCTTTCAAGCTCCGATATTTCGCCCTCGGCGTTTACTTCCCCGCTTACCGTATCAATATCAAGCCTTGCGGTTTTAATGCTTTTCAGCGCCGCGCTGCCGCTTACGGTATCAATTTCTATTTTACCGCTCGCCGCAATGCCGATTATATTGACTTCCGCCGATACCGAATCGGTATTGACGTTTTTCAGCTTTTCCGCCGCACTTGACGGAATTTTAACCGTGAGCGTTTTTTTCGGCGTTTTTTTAAGCCCGAACCGCATACCCGCCGCCATTTGCTGAATTTTCAAAACGCCGTCCTCCACGCGCCAGCGGAGCTTGTTTTCTTTTTCAGCAACCTCGGTTTCGCTTATAACGGTATCCTCGCCGTCGTATGACTCAATATTTATTTTTCCGTTAGTCCAGTTTACCTTAATGCTATGAAATTCGTCGGTCACCGTTCCGCCGCCCACATTGTAAAGGGCGGAATTTTTATATGTTACTCCGATAATGCCGAGCGACCAATCCCCCGTAAAGAACGAAGAGGGAGGAGCGTTGATTCCCACTATCAGCAGAGATGTAAGTAAAACCGTTACCAGCGACCATATAACTATTCTTGCGATTGCGTTTCTTTTCATTATGCGCACCTCATCTCTTTAAATCGAAAACCGCTCTTATTATATTGGAGACCGCGCCACCGATTATAAAAATAAGCCAGCTTATATACCAAGCCCCCGTTAAAAAGCTTATAACAAAATACGCCGTTAGGGTAAGCGCCCAAACAGCGCCGTTTACAGCCCCCATAAGCGAGCGGTCCTCATTTTTTTCGCGGTTCCATTTTTTGAAATCCTCAACCACCGTGTCGTCGGTCGGCATATATTCAAGCCGCATCCCGCTGCGGTAAATAATCAGCGCCGTGGCAACCGCCGCTATAACAAACATTGATACTATACCGAAAACCTCGTTTACGCCCATCTCGTCGCAAATTATAACCGGCACAACGCAAAGTATGTAAAGCGCCACCGCAACCGCCAAAAGTAAGGTGCGTTTGTTTTGGTTTTTCCGTATTTCCTCGCGCGAGTAGCCCGATGACGCTACCGGGGCTATAATGCTGTCAATCAGGTGGTCAACGTCCCCTATTCCGGCAACGGCTATATTATAAGCCGCCTCGTCGCTCTTGCCCTCCGCCTTTAAATCGTTATAGCGGTCTATAGTGTTTTGCAATATTTCCTCTTTTATTTCCACAGCCTGGCGGGTCTGCGGTGCGTTTTTAAAAAGCTCCTCTATATGTTCGCGCAGTTTTTCATTCATTTACGTTTTCCTCCGTTTCAATAAGCTCATCAATAATTTTTTTAGCCGTTTCCCATTCTTCAATAAGCGAGCGGCACCTGTCGGCTCCCACCGGTGTTATATGATAATATTTTCTGCGGGCGCCCGAGCCCTCGGCACCCCAGTATGAATTTATGCAGCCGCTGTCTTCAAGGCGCTTAAACGCGGTGTACAGCGTAGCCTCGTTCAGCTCGTACCTGCCGCCCGACGCCGATTTTATTTTCTTGTTTATTTCGTAGCCGTAGCTGTCGCGCAGCAGCAGCGCCGATAAAATTATCGTGTCGGTATGCTCCCTTATAATATCGCTTGCGATAGACATTATTTCATCTCCCCTTTCATTCGCTATGTATATAATAACTCAAAATACCTTAAATGTCAAGGTATAATAAAAACAAAAATAATATTGTCGGCGCTTTACTTTTTTCACCTTACAGTGTATAATAATAAAAATATAACAGCTACAAGGTGATACTTTTGCAATACAGAGAAAACGGGCGCGATATTTATTCAAGCTCGGGAACCGACCGCGCGCCGCAAAAATACGAGGATATTTCTTCAAGTTCCAAGGGGCGGAAGTCCGCGCGGGGAAAAAAGCCCCGCCGCAAAAAGCATACGGCGAGAAACATACTGCTTACCGTTATATGCCTTTTGCTTGCGGTATGCGTGGGGTTTTACATATACGCTTACCGTATTATAAACAACGTAAAACGCGCTCCGCTTGACCGGGACGATATAGGAATAAATTCGGACGAACCGCAAACCTACGGAAAGGTTCGTAACATAGCGCTTTTGGGGCTTGATACAAGGCAGGATAACGACGTAGGCCGCAGCGACGCGATAGTAATACTTACCGTAGATAAAGCGCACAACAAGCTGAAACTTACTTCGGTTGCGCGGGATACCTACGTTTCGATAGACGGGCACTCAAAGGACAAGCTAACCCATGCCTACGCCTACGGAAAATCGCAGCTGGCGGTGAAAACGCTTAATCAGAATTTCGGCTTGGAAATAAGCGATTATGTAACCATGAACTTTTACGGGCTTACAAGTGTTATTGATTACATAGGCGGGG
>URGH01000089.1 GCA_900547305.1 uncultured Oscillospiraceae bacterium
CCGCCACCCTTGCAAGGGATATAAAAATATTCGGCGAAAAAGGGTATGCACTCAAGGAGTACACTCCCGTAGATATGTTTCCCCGCACCTCGCACGTAGAGACGGTATGTTTATTAAAAACGAAATGAGGTTTAGTGAAGTTTAATGTAAAGGAGCTTTAAAAAATGACAATTAACATAGCGGAAATTTTAGTTGCAAATTCCTGCGGCGTTTCTATGGTTTTACTGCTTTTGATTTTCAGAATACAACACAGTGAAACAAGCCGTCCGGATGAAAGGCTTTACAACTGTATGTTAATTGCAACGCTTACGGCTCTTATAGCCGAAACCGCTAGTTTTTTAATAGACGGCAGGGTGTTCCCCGGCTGTTTTGCGCTGCAGTATATATGTAACACGGTATGCACGGGCTTTACCGTTTTGGTAGGGTATTTATGGAGCTTGTTTGTAGAATTTAAAATGTACCGCAGTATGAAAAGGCTTAAAAATAAGGCTGTTATTTTGGGTGTTCCGCTTTTTGCCGACGCCTGCCTTATGGTTGCGAATTTATTCGGAAACGGAATTTTTTTCGATGTTTCGGATGCAAACGTATACACCCGCGGTGAGCTTACCCCGATACTCTACGTTACGGTGTTGATCTATTTTGTAGAAAGCATATGCGCGGCGTATTTGGCAAAGCACAAGGGAAACTCGGCGGAATTTTTCCCCGTATATTATTTTGTTATTCCCTGCCTTATCGGCATAGTGGCTCAGGTCATGTTTTACGGCATTTCCACAGGCTGGGCTTCAATAGCGGTCGGCTTTGTTTTCGTAAGTCTGCAATTGCAGACCTTTAATTCGTTTGTTGACGATATGTCGGGGCTTTTCAACCGCAAATATTTTAATGTTTATATGGAAAAGCTGCGCAAATCCAAGCGCACCGATATTTACGGAATTATGCTTGACGTAAATAACTTTAAAAAGATAAACGACGATTACGGGCATTATGTGGGCGACGGTGCAATTCGCAGCATAGGCAAAATACTTTCCGAATCCGTGCCGAAAAACGCCGTTCCTATGCGAATGGCGGGCGATGAGTTTATGGTTCTTATTGTGGGCGGCACGGAAAGCTCGGCGGCGGAGCTTAAAAAAAACGTTTTGGAAAACATTGACCGTTTTAACCGCACGACCGACAGACCGTACAAGCTTTCATTAGCAATAGGCACAGCCCGTTTCAAGGGCGAAAGCCTTAAAGAATTTCTTTTAAATATTGACAGGGATATGTATTCAGATAAAAAAGAATACTATTTAACACACAAAAGATGATTATTACCGCCGCGATTGCGGCAATCCTTTGAAAGGAGCGCTTTAAATGCTTATATCACTCTGCTTTACTGCTTTCGGTTATCTTTGCGGCAGCATACTTTTCGCCCGCGTTTACGGCGCGCTTTTCGGAAAAGATTTAATATCTAACAGCACCGACGGCAACCCCGGCACCTCAAATGCGTTTATATACGGCGGTATGCTTTGCGGAACGCTGACGCTGCTGGGCGACCTGATAAAGGGCTTCTTGCCTGTTTTTCTTTACCTTTATATGACCCGCAGCAATACGGATATTTACCTTGCGCCCGTGCTTGCAGCCCCTGTGCTCGGGCATATTTCCCCCTGCTTTTACCGCTTTCGCGGCGGCAAGGGAATAGCCGTTTCGTTCGGCTGCCTTTTGGGGCTTTTGCCCGCAGCCCTGCCGCTTTTAACCCTTGCGGCAATTTATATTTTGCTCTCGGTAGTGGTGCGCATATCGCCGCATTATTACAGAACAATTGTGACCTACTGCCTTTTTGCGGCAATCTGCGCACAGTTTGCGGTTTCTGCGGGGGTCACGCTTGGGTGCGCGCTTATTTCGCTGTTAATTATATTCCGCCACCTGAAAAGCCGCGAAGAAAAACAAAAATTTGCGGTTTCGTTGCCCGTATTCCGACATATTGCGGGAAAGTAATATAAAACACTTGAAATATAAAATGCGCCGTTGTATAATAAAATGTAATTACCTTGTGCGTGATTGCAAATATATTAAAAAACGGGGTATATGAATTATGGTTAAGGCTGTTGTAGGTGCAAACTGGGGCGACGAGGGCAAGGGTAAAATTACCGATATGTTAGCCGGAAACGCCGATTTTGTCGTTCGCTTTCAGGGCGGCGCCAACGCTGGTCACACTATAAAAAACAAGTACGGCAAGTTTGCGCTGCACACTCTGCCATCGGGCGTTTTTAACGAGGGTGTTACAAACTGCATAGGCAACGGCGTTGCGCTTGATGTTGACAAGCTGTTAGCTGAATATAACAGCATAGTTGAAAAGGGCGTTCCCGCACCTAAGCTCGTAATTTCCGAGCGCTGCCAAATGGTTATGCCGTATCACGTTCTTTTTGATGTTTACGAGGAAGAACGCCTCGGCAAAGCGAGCTTCGGCTCTACAAAATCGGGTATTGCGCCGTTTTATTCGGATAAATACGCGAAAATTGGCTTTCAGGTGTGCGAGCTTTTCGACGAAAAGGCGCTGAGAGAAAAGCTGGAGCGCGTGCTTGAGGTTAAAAACGTTTTAATTGAAAACCTATACCATAAGGAAAAGCTTTCGGTTGACGATATTTTCAATAAAATGATGGAATGGAAAAAGGGCATTGCGCCGCTTGTGGGCGACGTTCGCAAAATGCTTTATGAGGCTGATAAGGCGGGTAAAACAATACTGCTTGAGGGTCAGCTCGGCACTATGAAGGATACCGACCACGGCATTTACCCCATGGTTACTTCTTCAAACACCTTGGCAGGCTACGGCGCTGTGGGCGCGGGTCTTCCACCCTACGCAATTAAAGAGATTTACACCGTTATAAAGGCTTATTCATCGGCAGTGGGCGCGGGCGCGTTTGTAAGCGAGATATTCGGCGAAGAAGCCAAGCAGCTGCGCGACCACGGCGGCGACGGCGGCGAATACGGCGCTACCACGGGCAGACCGCGCAGAATGGGTTGGTTTGACTGCGTAGCCACCAAATACGGCTGCGAGGTTCAGGGCACAACCCATGCAGTGCTTACGGTTGTTGACGCGCTTTCATACCTTGATGAAATTAAGGTATGCACCGGCTATGAAATTGACGGCAAGGTTACAAAGGACTTCCCTGTTACGGGTCTTCTTGAAAAGGCAAAGCCCGTGTTTACTACCCTGCCAGGCTGGAAATGCGATATAACCGGAATTACCGAATATAATAAGCTGCCCGAGAACTGCCGCAAATATATTGAGTTTATAGAGCAGGAAATCGGATTTAAAATACATATGGTAAGCAACGGACCTGCGCGCGAAAACATTATTATTAAAGAATAATCAGGGAGAATACCATGAATTTTACCCCAATTGACAATAACGGAACGGTAGACGGCTTTTGCCTTATAAAAAGTCTTGATAAAAAGACTTCTTCAAAAGGCGATACATACCTTGATATGACCCTATCGGACGCGGGCGGCGAAATAAACGCAAAGCTTTGGCGGTACAACCCCGCCGTTCACGGTGAATATGAAATAAACGAGCTTGTGAAAATTCGCGGCGTAATTTCGCAGTACAACGGCAACGACCAGTTGAAAATTGACCGCATACGCAAAATAACCCCCGAGGATAACGTTAAAATAGACGATTTTGTGAAATCATCTGATTATTCGGGCGAGCAGATGTATGACGAGCTATATAAAATAGCCGGCAGCTTTGAAGATGAGGAGCTTAAAGCGTTAGTCACCGCTATTTTAGCCGACAATCGCTTAGCGCTGCTTTACTGGCCTGCGGCGTTTAAGCTGCACCACGCCCTGCGCGGCGGGTTGCTTATGCATTCGTTATCGATAGTAAGGCTGGCAGAGGGCGTTTGCAGGGTCTACCCGTTTGTTGACAGGGAGCTTTTACTGGCGGGCGCAATTTTGCACGATATTGCAAAGCTTTCGGAATTTACCGTTGCCGATACGGGAATTGCCACCGGCTACTCAAACGAGGGCAACCTGCTCGGTCACCTGGCAATGGGCGCTATGGTAATTGATAAATATGCGGAAAAGCTGGGTATAAGCCGCAAAACGGCAATGCTGCTTGAGCATATGGTGCTTTCCCACCACGGCGAGCCGGAGTTCGGCGCGGCGGTAAGACCTATGTTTATTGAGGCGGAGCTTTTAAGCGAGCTTGACCTTATGGATTCGCGCGTTTTTGAAATGCGCGAGGCGGTTGCCGCAACAAAACCCGAGGATTTTTCATCGCGGCTTTGGGCGCTTGATAACCGCAAGCTTTTCAATCACTCCCGCACGGAGCTTGAAAACGGTGTTAAGCTGTTCTGATAAAAGAACATAAAAAAGCACATAATATATTAAAAAATGAAAGGAAGAATAAAAAATGAAAATCACAAAGGATATGCTTATAGGCGAGGTACTTGATATTGACAGCAGCGCGGCTGAATATTTCTTTGAAATAGGTATGCACTGCCTCGGTTGCCCCGCTTCGCGCGGCGAAAGCATTGAGCAGGCGTGCGAGGTTCACGGAACCGACTGCGACGCTTTGCTTGAAAAGCTTAACCGTCACTTTGAAAATAAATAATGGCGCTGAGTTTACGGCTCGCGCTTATCTCCGCCCTCGTGCCGCACGGCGCGAGGGTGTGCGATATAGGGACAGACCACGGCTATTTACCCATTGAGCTTATAAAGCGCGGGGATATTAAAAGCGTTATTGCAACAGATATTCGTGAAAAACCGCTGGCAAGCGCCGAGAAAAACATTAAGGCGGCGGGCGTTAGCGGTATAACCCTGCGCCTGTGCGACGGGCTTGAGGGTATAGCGCAAAACGAGGTTGATACTATAATAACAGCGGGTATGGGCGGCGAGGTTATAGCCTCAATACTGGCGCGTTCGCCCATTCCCACAGTCGCGCCTGCGCCGCTGCTTATTTTGCAGCCCACCACCTCACCCGAATTTTTAAGGCGGTTTTTATGCGAAAACGGCTTTGAAATTTTAAGCGATACCGCGCTTTGCGAAAACGCAAAGCTATACTCTGTAATTACGGCGCAGTATACGGGCGAAAAATATAGCTGCGGCGAAGAATTTTACTACTGCGGAAAGGTAGACCCGCAAACAGCGGACGGCGCAAACTACATAGAAAAGCAGTATTTGCGGCTTAAAAAATGCGCCGACGCGCTTGAAAACATTCCCGAAAAGCGGGAAGAATACACACGCCTTGCGGAAATTTCCGCCGCGCTTAAAAAGAAACTTACGGAGAACCGAAATGGCATTTGACGGAGCATTTTTACAAAAAACGGTAACTGAATTACAGGCTGCCGAAAATACGTTTGTAGATAAAATATACCAGCCCTCAAAGGATGAGCTGGTCTTTTTGCTGCGCAAAAGCGGATTTTGCAAAAAGCTCCTTATAAACGTGCGCCCGGGGGCTGCGCGTATTCAGTTCACCGAAACCAAATATGAAAACCCTGCCGTGCCGCCTATGTTTTGTATGCTTATACGCAAATATCTTTCGTCGGCGCGGCTTTTAAAGGTGACCCAGCCCGGCTTTGAAAGAATAGCCGAGCTTACTTTTTCCTACACAAACGAAATGGGCGATATTGCCGAAATTCGCCTTGCGGCGGAGTTTATAGGCAACAAGACAAATATTGTGCTGATAAACGAAAACGGCAAAATAATTGACGCGCTGCGCCACTCCGACCCCGAGGCGGGCGGCAGAATGATACTGCCGGGCGCTGCCTACACCTACCCCGAGCGGCGGCACAAGCTTGACCCGCTGAATACCGCAGCAGAGAAAATTATTGAAGCCGCCGAAAAATCGGGCGGCGAGCTTTCCTCTGCGCTGCTTAACACGGTTGACGGGTTCTCGCCCCTATTGTGCCGCGAAGCGGCATATAAAGCCGAGCTTTTGGGCAGTCTTTCAGCCGCGCTCGGTGAAATAATATCCGATTTAAAAAACGGCGGCACTCCCCTGCTGCTTATAAAAAGTGACGGCACGCCGCAGGATTTCAGCTTTACCGATATTTCGCAATACGGCAGTTTGTTTGAGAAAAAAGTGTTTCAAAGCTACTCGCAGCTGCTTGAAGAATTTTATTCGGCGCGCGATACCGCTGACCGAATGAAGCACGCCGCGGGGGATATTGTAAAACTTGTTAACAACCTGAAAGCACGCACCGAAAAAAAACTTGCTTTGCGTATGCAGGAGCTTAAAAGCTGCGAAAACCGCGAGCAGCTGCGAATTTACGGCGAGCTTTTAAAGGCTAATCTTTATAAAGCCGTGGCGGGAGCAAATTTTATTGAGGTTGAGAATTACTATGACGATATGAAGCAGATTCGTATTCCGCTTGACCCCGCGCTCTCCCCGCAGAAAAACGCCGCGAAATATTTTAAGGACTATAAAAAAAGCCAAACGGCAGAGCAAACCTTAACAGAGCTTACGCAGCGGGACGAGCAGGAGCTTATTTACTTTGATTCGGTGCTTGAAAGCATATCCCGCAGCAGCACCAAGGCGGAAATTGCCGAAATTCGCGAGGAGCTGACCGCGGGCGGGTATTTAAAAGCTCCCGCGTCTAAGCCGAAAAAAGCTCAGGTGCCGGTGCTGCGGGAATATAAATCTGCCGAGGGGTACAGAATAATCGTAGGCAAAAACAACCGCCAGAACGACTATATTACCACTACCCTCGCCGCCAAAAACGATTTGTGGTTCCACACAAAGAATATTCCCGGCTCGCACGTGGTTGTAATGTGCGGCGGTAAAGAGGTATCGGACGAAACGCTTATCTACGCCGCAACGCTTGCCGCCGGAAACTCGGGCGCCGCCGCGGGCGCGCAGGTGCCTGTTGATTACACGCCCGTAAAATTTGTTAAAAAGCCGAACGGCGCAAAGCCCGGAATGGTTATTTACACTACAAACAAAACGCTTTATGTAACGCCGAACAACAGGGGGTAAATTATGAATATCGGGGTATCAACCGCTTCGTTTTATCCGCTTGAAACCGAGGCAGCCTTAGAGCAGCTCGGAAAAGCAGGGGTAAAATATACCGAAATATTTTTCAATGCGCTATCGGAGCTAAAGCCCGCTTTTATAGATATACTTGAGGATATTTTGGATAATTACGGTATAAAGGTAACCTCGGTACACCCCACAATGTCGCTTGCGGAATCGTTTATGATTTTTTCAAACTATGAGCGCCGTTATTACGAGGCGGAGGAGCAATACCGCCGCTACTCCGAAATTGCGGCGCGTTTCGGCGCGAAATACATTATAATGCACGGCGGCAAGCCTAACGGACTTACTACGGATGAGGAATACTGCGAGCGCTATATGCGCTTAAAAGACGTAACGCGGGAAAACGGCGTTACGGTTTTGCAGGAGAATGTGGTGCGCTACCGCGCGGGCGACATTGAGTTTTTACGCTCTATGCGGGATATTCTGGGCGACGACGCGGAGTTCTGCATTGATTTAAAGCAATCGCTGCGCTGCGGGTACGACCCATATACGCTTATAAACGAATTTTCGGGAAATATAAAGCATTACCATATGAGCGACCATTCGGTAGCCTCCGATTGCCTGTTGCCCGGTAACGGCGGCTTTGATTTTGCGGAATTTTTCAAAACGCTTAAAAGCACAGGTTACGGCGGCGCGGCGGTAATTGAGGTTTATAACAACGCTTATAAAGAATACGGCGAGATATTTGAGTCATACCGTAAACTTGAAAGCATGGCAAAAAAATTATAATTTTTAAAAAAATGTATTGACATTTTAAAGGATAGAGTATATAATTATAAAGCTGTTGATTTTGTACATACAGTGTAAATTTGCAGAAACGCAGTTCAGTTTGTAAGGCTGAAAATTTTGGGCACCGCAAGTGTAAGCGGCGCAGCAGCGCGAACGGTTCCTCACTTGATATAAATCCCCTACAATTTAATATTTTTATTTATCGAGGTGTGGCTCAGTTTGGTAGAGCGCTGCGTTCGGGACGCAGAGGCCGCAGGTTCAAG
>URGH01000090.1 GCA_900547305.1 uncultured Oscillospiraceae bacterium
CCTCTCAGTCGCCTACGGCGCCAGCCGCTGACGGCGGCGGTCCCCTCTGTTTGCTATCGCAAAAGAAGGGAGCCGATTTTTTTTGCAAAACAAAGGCTCCCTTTAGACAAGGGAGCCTGTTGGATTTGCCGTATTACTGTTCCATTATTGCTCTGAATTCATCGCCCGAAATTTTTTCTTTATCAAACAGAACCTTTGCAACCTCGTGGAGCTTGGGCATAGCGCCGTTCAAAAGCTCCAAAGCCTTTGCGTACTGTTTCATTACCACAGCCTCTATCTCTTCGTCGATAACCGCCGCGGTCTTTTCGGAATAGTTGGGGGTCGATGAGAAATCGCGGCCTAAGAATACCTCGTTATCGTCATGACCGTAGGTTACAAGACCCAACTTATCGCTCATACCGAACTTGGTAACCATCTGCCTTGCAAGTGCGGTTGCGCGTTCAATATCGTTAGACGCGCCCGTGCAAACGTCGTCTTGCGTCAGCTGTTCTGCCGCTCTGCCGCCCAGTAAAGAGCATATCTGCTCGGCAAGCTGCTTTTTAGAGGTATGACCCTTTTCGTCAACCGGCAAATACATTGTATAACCGGCAGCCATACCGCGCTGAATAATGGAAATTTGGTGTACGGGGTCCTGCGTCGGCAGGAAGTAGGAAACGATTGCGTGACCCGCCTCGTGGTATGCGGTGACCTTTTTATCCTTATCCGATACAATGTGCGATTTTTTCTCCGCGCCCATAACAACCTTAATTGTAGCCTCTTCAATTTCCTGCTGTGTAATCGCCTTTTTACCGTGACGAACCGCAAGCAATGCCGCCTCGTTAAGCAGGTTTGCAAGGTCTGCACCCGTAAAGCCCGAGGTGGATTTTGCAATGGTGGCAAGGTTTACATCGGGGCCGAGCGGCTTTCCTCTTGAATGAACCTTGAGTATTTCTTCTCTGCCCTTAACGTCGGGGTAGTTTACGGTTATCTGGCGGTCAAAACGACCCGGACGCAAAAGCGCCTTATCCAAAATATCGGGGCGGTTGGTAGCCGCCATTACTATAACGCCCTCGTTAGCGCCGAAGCCGTCCATTTCAACAAGCAGCTGGTTTAAGGTCTGTTCGCGCTCGTCGTGACCGCCGCCGAGACCCGCGCCGCGCTGACGGCCTACCGCGTCAATCTCGTCAATAAATATAATAGCCGGAGCCTCGCGCTTTGCCTCGCCGAAAAGGTCGCGCACACGCGAAGCGCCAACGCCTACGAACATTTCAACGAAATCAGAGCCCGAAATTGAGAAGAAGGGAACTCCCGCCTCGCCCGCAACCGCGCGCGCAAGCAGGGTTTTACCCGTTCCGGGAGGGCCCACAAGCAAAACGCCCTTGGGTATTTTAGCGCCCAGTTCGTTGTACTTTTTCGGGTCTTTAAGGAAATCGACTATTTCAGCCATTTCTTCCTTTTCCTCGTCGGCTCCCGCAACGTCGGCAAATGTGGTTTTGCGTCTGCCGTCGTCCTTGCGTACCTTGGCTTTGCCGAAGCCCATTGTTTTATCCGCACCCATTGAGGCGTTCATGCGCTTCATTATGAATATCCAGAAGATAATCATAACGCCCAGTGTTATAAGGGTCGGCAGCAGGTTCATAATCCATGCGGTCTCGCCGCCCGATTTGTAATCGTACTTGATTATTTTATCGGTTCCGCTGTTTTCCGAGTTGTTTTTCAGTACAAAATCGTTTACGTCATTATAAAATATCGAGGGGTCGGCAACCGTGTAGCGGTAGCTCTTGCCGTCGTCGCGCTTTGTGTAGACAAGCTGACCGCTGTGGAGATTTAAGCTGAACTCGGAAACTTTATTTTCCGTAACCAACTCAACAATTTCATAATACTTTGTTTCAACCGTGGTTTTTGAAAGATAGGAGACCGAAAGCACCGCGATTATAAACGCGATTGGGATTCCTATAAACAAAATCACATTTTTCAAATTCTTGTTCAAGGGTTTAAAGCTCCTTTCCTATTTGTCGGCGTAAACTTTGGGAGAAAGTACCCCGACATAAGGCAAATTTCTGTATTTTTCATTGTAATCAAGCCCGTAGCCGATTACAAATTCATCCGGTATTACTTTTCCCACATAGTCCGCCTGAATATCCGCGCGGCGGTTTGCGGGCTTATCCAAAAACGCGCACACCTTAATGCTTGCGGCGTTTCTGTCTATCAAAACATTTTTAAGGTAAGCCAGCGTAACGCCCGAATCGAGAATATCCTCAACCAGCAGTATATCGCAGCCGTCCGGGTCAATATCAAGGTCCTTTTTGAATTTAACAACGCCCGTGGTTTTGGTTCCGCTGTAAGAGGATACCGCCATAAAATCGATCTGACAGTCGCAGGTTATCGAGCGCATTAAGTCTGCCATAAACACAACCGCGCCTTTAAGCACGCTTACAAGCAACAGGCGCTTACCCTCGTAATCCTTTGAGATCTGCTCGCCTAAGCGCTTGCAAATTTCTTTTATCTCTTCCTCTGTTACCAAAATTTTTTCAACATCCTTGTCAAGCGACAATTCGTTCAACCCCTTAGTCCGTAATATTTTGCTCCGCCGTGGCGGTAATAACCGTAATTTCCTTAGTTTTTTTCGTAACCGCGCAGCGGTCGGCTACTCCTATGCCGTATATCCAAATAACGCCCTTATCGTCGGCTATTACGGGAATATACGCACGCATTTCCTGCGGCACGGCAAGCTCGCAAAAAAGCTTTTTGAGAGTTTTGGTGCACCCGCGCCCCGCAAGCCTTATGCTGTCGCCGGGCTGCCTTGTTCTCAGTACTGATTTTCCTATAATTTTATCACAGGCAAGCGAATTTTTTAATAACAAATTATTAACTTTTTCGCTTTTTGTAAATAAATCGTTAATTCGCCGCTCGGTTTTAACGTTAAAACGGTATTTAACGGCGTTTTCTCTGTCTTTTTTTTCAATTTTAAGTATACCGTTTTTGCAAATACCCTCGAAATTCTGCGGCAAGCTTGTCCGCCCGCCGTTTCGGGCGATATAATACAGCGCGTCGGTATGCGCGTTATCGGGCTGAAAGCCCGCCTGTATTTCGGCAAACCGCCTTATCGCTGCCTTTGCGGCTGCGGGGTGCGACAGAGAAGCAACGCACAAACCGCCTTTATTTATATTATCCGATAAAAATCTATCGGCAATACCCGTTATAAAGTCGCTTGTTTCCGAAAGCGATAAAACCGTGCGCATAACCGCCGTTTCGGCTGACGGGTTTATTTTTTTTAAAACAGGTATTACGTTGTGTCTTATATTGTTCCGCGTGTAATCGTCGGATAAATTGGTGCTGTCGGTAATAAAATCAAGTCGGTTTTCTCTGCAATATTGCTCCACGTCTTCCCTTGTACAGAAAAGCAGCGGGCGGATAAATTTACCCCTTTTGGGCGGCATTCCGCACAGCCCGCCGAGCGCCGCGCCGCGCGTTAAATTGAAAAGCACCGTTTCAAAGTTATCGCTCGAGGTGTGCGCCGTGGCAACAAGCCCGTCCGTTTTTTCCAAAAAAGCATATCGCATTTCCCGCGCCGCGGCTTCCTCGCTTATTTTGTTTTCCGCCGCGTATTTCGGAACGTCTCCCCGCCCCGAAATAAACGGAACGCCCAGCCTTTCGCAAAGCCCGCGGGCGAAAGCCTCATCCCTGTCCGCCTCAGCACCGCGTATCATATGGTTGAAATGCGCCGCCGAAACGGTGATATTAAGCCTTTTTTGCAGCCGCAGCAGCGCGAACAAAAGCGATACCGAGTCTGCCCCGCCCGAGAGCGCCACCGTAACCCTTTCCCCGCCCGAGAGCAGGGAAAAGCGCTTTACGGCGCTTAAAACCTTTTCTTCCATTATCTGAACACATCCACAGAAGTAAACCTTGTAAACTGACCGTCCCAATGCAGGGGTATTGTGCCTATTTCGCCGTGGCGGTTTTTAGCCACAATACATTCCGATTTTGTGCGGTCGCTTAAATCCTCATCGTCGGATTTTTCGTTGTCGTAATATGCGTCGCGGTAGAGGAAAAGCACTATATCCGCGTCCTGCTCGATTGAACCCGAATCTCTCAAATCGGAAAGCGCAGGCTTGTGCGATTTGCCCTTTGCCTCGGTGCCACGCGAAAGCTGCGCGCAGGCAATAACGGGAACCTTAAGCTCCTTAGCCATTATTTTAAGATTTCGCGTAATTTCCGAAATTTCCTGCACGCGGTTATCTATCTGCCGCGCAGAGTGCATAAGACCCAAATAGTCAATAACCACAAGGTCCACCTTTTTCATTCTTCTGAGTTTCGCTTTCATTTCGGGCACGGTTATAGAGGATGTTTCGTCGAAATATATATCTGCCTTTGAAAGCGCGTCGCCCGCCTGTGCAAGCCTTGTCCACTCGTCCTCGTCAAGCTCGCCCGTGCGCAGCTTTTCACTCTTTATGCCCGCCTCACTTGAAAGCATACGCTGCGCCAACTGGTCGCGGGTCATTTCAAGCGAGAAAAAGCAGACCGTTCTGCCCGTATTAACCGCCACGTTTCGCACAATATTAAGCGCGAACGAGGTCTTACCCATACCCGGTCGCGCGCCGAGGATTATAAGGTCGGATTTATTAAGCCCGGTTATCATCCTGTCAAGCTCGCCTATGCCGCAAGGTATGCCTATATAGTCCGCGCGGGTTTCGGGGTCAGCCATTTTTGAGAGACGGTCGTAAGTTTCGTTTTCAATTACGCTTTTAATGTGCGTAAGACCCGTTACTTCCCTACCCTGGCGGATCTCGTAAATGCGCTGTTCGGCGCTGTCAAGCAAGCGGGAAGAATCAAGCGCGTTGTCGTTAATATCCTTTATAATATCTTGTGCCGCCGTCATAAGCGAGCGCGCGGTATAGCGCTCCCTTACTATCGCAACGTATGTAAGCACGTTTGCGGCAGACGGAACGGTTTGCACCAATTGAGTGAGATATGCTTTACCGCCCGCCTCGTCGTAAACGCCGTCGCGTTTCAGCTTTTCAAGCAGGGATACAAAGTCGATAGTCTGGCTGAGCTCGTACATTTCAGCCAAGGTCGAATATATTTCGCGGTGCTGCGGAATATAGAAATATTCGGCTTTAACCGAGGTTGCAACGTCGTTCAGGCACTTGGGGTCAATAATAATAGACCCCAAAACCGCCTGTTCCGCTTCAACCGAATAGGGCAGCCGCGCACCGTCAAGGTCGTAGATAAGCTTTTCTTCAGCCATCTTTTTTACTCCGTTACCTTAACCGTCAGCTTTGCGGAAATGCCCTTGTGCAGCTTAATTTCGGCAGTATATTCGCCGAAAGCCTTTATATCCGCCACGTTCATTTTCTTGCGGTCAATTTCGGTGCCGAAAGCGTTTTTAATTTCAGCTGCTATTTCCTTTGAGGTAACCGAGCCGAAGAGCCTGCCGCCCGAGCCTGCCTTTGCCGTAATTGTAACGGTTTTACCGTTTAATTTTTCGGCAAGCGCATTTGCCGCGGCAATTTCCTCTTTAAGGTGGTGTTCCTTTGCTTCCTCGCGGTTTTTAAGCTCGTTTAAAGCGGCATTATCCGCCTCTACTGCCAATTTTTTCGGGAAAAGGAAATTGCGGGCGTAGCCGTCCGATACATTGCAAAGTTCGCCTTTTTTACCGTGACCCTTAACATCCTGTAACAATACAACCTTCATTTGCTTTAAACCTCCATTATTATGGGAAGAATCATAGGCGCACGGCGCGTTTTGGTGGTTACATAACGCGACACGCGCTCCTTAATTTTTGTTTTAACCGTCGCCCAGTCGCGAATGCCGGCAGACATTGAGTACTCAACCGTATCGCACACAAGGTGGCTTAAATCGTTCATCATTCTTTCGGATTCCTTAACATACACAAACCCGCGGGAAACCACGTCGGGACCCGATATTATAGCGTGGGTGACACTGTCTATCGATACGGCGATTATTATAATACCGTCGTCAGCCAGGTGCTTTCTGTCGCGCAGAACAATGCTGCCCACGTCGCCCACGCCGAGACCGTCAACCAGTACTCTGCCTGCCTGAACGGTTTCGGTGGATTTAAGTGCTTTATCAGATACCTCAATAACACTGCCGTTTGAGGCTATTAAAATATTATCCTCGGGTATGCCCATCTGCCGCGCAAGCCCCGCATGCTTTACCAGGTGCATCTGCTCACCGTGCAGCGGAATAAAGTATTTCGGCTTTATAATGCTCATCATGAGCTTTAATTCTTCCTGGCAGGCGTGACCCGAAACGTGAACGTCGTACATTCTTTCATATACAACATTTGCGCCGCGTTTCATAAGCTCGTTTATAACCTTATTAACAAGCTTTTCATTGCCGGGAATGGGGTTTGCCGAAATTATAATCATATCCCCCGGGATAATTTCAACCTGCCTGTGCTCTGAAAAGGCTATGCGGTGCAGCGCCGACATAGGCTCGCCCTGACTGCCCGTTGTAACTATAACCATTTCGTTAGCCGGGTAGTTCTTTATCATATCAATATCGACAAGCACATTATCGGGCACGTTGAGGTAGCCGAGTTCCGAGGCAACGCTTACAACGTTTATCATGCTCCTGCCCGAAACCGCAACCTTTCTGCCGCAGTGCACCGCTTCGTCGATTATCTGCTGAATACGGTGAATGTTGGATGAAAAGGTAGCGACTATAATGCGGCTGTCTCCCGCCTGGCTGAAGAATTTTGAAAATGTTTCGCCCACAATACGCTCGGACGGGGTGTAGCCCGGTCTTGCGGCGTTTGTAGAGTCGGACATAAGCGCCAAAACGCCCTGCTTGCCAAGCTCTGAAAATCTGCCAATATCTATAACAAAATCGTCAATCGGGGTGGTATCAATCTTAAAGTCGCCCGTTTGCACCACCGTACCCGCACCGCAGGTTATGGCAAAGCCCACCGCGTCGGGTATTGAGTGGTTAACGTGTATAAACTCAACCGTAAATTTGCCCAGTTTTACCGTTTCGCCCGGGCTTACCGTGTTGAGCTTTGCGCCGGATAACAGGCGGTGCTCCCTCAGCTTGCCCTCAATAAGCCCGATTGTAAGGCGGGTGGCGTATATCGGCACATTGAAATTGCGCAGCAAATACGGTATTGCGCCTATGTGGTCCTCATGCCCGTGGGTTACCACCATACCCTTTATTTTATCCTTGTTTTCAAGCACATAGGTAAAATCGGGTATTACAATATCAATACCCGGGGTTTCTTCATCGGGGAAAGACATTCCGCAATCCACCAAGAACATATCGCCGTCATATTCATACAGTGTTATGTTCTTGCCTATCTCGCCGAGACCGCCGAGCGGTATTATTTTAAGCGGCTTTTTATTTCTCGCGCCGGTGCTGTTTTTTCTGGGTGTGTAGCTTCTTGTTTTGTTTGCGGCAGTGCCCGTGCGCTTTTGCGCGGTCTTCTGTGCCGCGGGCTTCGCCGCAGCCTTAGCCGTTTCCGCCGTTTTTTTGGCGGGGGTCTTTCTGTATCTTCCGCTTGTTCCCGTACTCTTACTCTTACTTACATTCTTTTTTTCGTTTGTTTCATTCATTAAACAGATTTCCTCCGAATTTTTCTTTTTTCTTTATAAAAATATCGGCTCTCACTTACCGATACCAATAAACTTTGCAATCAATATATATTTTACATTCAAAACGGCACCATTGTCAAGGTTTTTGTTTCTATATATGATATTTGGTGCTTTTTAACCGCAATATTCAATCAAAGCGCAAAAAATTCATTTAATTCCGCATTACGCATTCCTAATATTATATTTACAGTCTGTCAATAAACCCCAAATTCTATTTCTGCGGCGTGAACGCCGCATCTCTGTTTTTCCGCTGACATGTGCGGCGTAAAAACACCTTGTAAGCGAAAAATAGCTTAAAAAGCTATTTTTCAAGAACACTGGGGTGGTATTGGCGGGGATAGAGTGCAGTCAAAAATCTTTGATTTTTGCGAGCGGCA
>URGH01000091.1 GCA_900547305.1 uncultured Oscillospiraceae bacterium
AGCTGCACACGGAAATATGCCGAATGATGAACGAGCTGAAAGCCAAGGATTTGACACCGTGGAAGCTCAAACTGAAATGGGTGGCGGTTGGAGCAATATTACCGTCGATGCTTTATATCTTGCAGCTGATATTGCGATGATAGGAGAACCGGACAATAATGATAAACAAAAACCTAAAGTTGTCCGTGAACGCAAACGCAGGCAAAAGGAAAAACAAATTCAAGACAGCCACAATGATGGCGGTATGCAAATGAATATGTAAAGGAGTGATGACCGTCATAATCTCATAAATTCCGTGATGCCTTATGAAAAAAGGTGGATGGGATATTCCGGATTATGAATTAGAATCAATAGTAAAATGTTTCTTGCCTGATATTCAAGAGTTTTTTGCCACAGACGAAAGTAACAAACTTCGAGAACAAAACAAATCCGGCGAGGAACAAAAAACACCACCACAAACCAATAAAACAGCATAAACGCAAAGGCAAAGGCAGAGAGCAAAAACTCTCTGCCTTTGATACTTTATAAAAATTGTCTGTGATTCGAGAACCATTTCAAACCGCTACTTGCAAAAATGCAACTTATGTGTTATCATTATTATGTGTAATTGTAACTATGCGATGGAGGATGAAAATGGCAGAGAATAATATAATTTTAAATCGCCTCTTCACGCAAAATGCTTTTTCAGATATGATTCATTTTGACGACACATCACTTTTTGATGCTGTAATTAAAAGATATATAGACGATCCTGAAGATAAAAGTAACGGAACACTAATAAGTGAAATTTACAGCTATATGTCTAATGAATATCGCAACGAATATTTTTATCAGAACACATTACTCAATAAACTTTTACTTGGTAAACACAGCGTTAATACAACAACTGCTTTAACTCAAATACCAATAAGTAAATCAAAGGCTGATTTTATACTTATAAATGGTAAGGCTGTCGTTTATGAGATTAAAACAGCTTTGGATACATTTGAACGGTTAAATACACAGGTTGGAGACTATTATAAAGCTTTTAACCATGTTTGCGTCGTAACTTCCGAATCTCGATTTGAACAGGCATGTGAAATACTTAAAGATACAAATGTTGGCGTATATTGTTTAACAGCACAAGAAACTTTGAGTATGGCAAAACGGAAAGAGCCAATTGCTGATAATTCACAATTAGATCACACAACAATATTTAAGATTTTACATAAAGCAGAATTCGAAAATATCATTATTAAATATTACGGAGAACTACCTAAGACATCACAGGTATTTTATTATGGTGAATGTTTAAGAAAATTTTCCGAAATACCGATTGTCGATGCATATACAATGTTCTTAAAAGAATTGAAAAAAAGAAATAAGATTGAAATTTGCAATCTGAATAAAATTCCGTATGAGCTAAAATCTTTAATATATTTTCTAAAACCAAGCGTTAAAGATTGGGAAACCATAAATCAATTTCTTATTAATGCTCATAAATGAGGAGGCATATAAATGTATTTCCCGTATGTAAGAGGCCGTCAATACGAACTGCTTGCCTTGCGCGAACTTGTTGCTAATAATCTTTTGGGCAAAAATATAGTTCCTATTGTTGAACCGGTTAAATTATCACCGACATTGGTAAATATGATGGCGGAGTTTATAAAAGCCAGCCATCCTATTTCAATTGTTAGAAATCCTGCTGTAGGAACTTTTTTGTATGATTATCAAAAAGTCAAACAAGATTCAAAAGAAGCAACATACAGAGACAAATTTGAGGAACAATATAAAGATACTAACATAATAAAATCTGTTATTATTCAAAATGGTTGTCACGAATTGCTTAATTATTGGGGTGAGCACGATATCGTAAAGAAGCAAGATATGTTAGTTATTGCAACGAATCGCGACTGGCTTTGGTTGTACGAAAAATATTTTGAATCTGAATATCCTAAATTTGCTCTAATGCCAGATGAAAGTGTCTTTAGAAGAAAAATAAGGAGAAACAAGGTACTACTTGACGATAAATTCAAAAAGCAGGAGCGTAACGCTGATTACCAAGACGTAACTGATGAATTTTTCTCGGATGATCATATTTACTATATTGATGACGGATTTGTCGGTTTTTCTGATTATTCGATTATAGGCGACGAATACTCTGATTCTGGTTTTGCACCATATGCTGTTGCGATTCACATTGTATATTTCGCAGAAGATAAATCTTTAAGAGTGAAGCATTTTGTTTCGGACTCTAATGAAGATATTGCAAACCCTGCTTTAAAGTTTTATCAGGCTGTTGAAAAATTAGCAAAATGGTACAGAAATGAAAAGCCAAATATAGAAATGACTTTTGGTCTTAAAGCATTTTTGGATCATTACGATAACCAGACATATCCTGGTTTGGGAACTGTAAAAAAATTAGCCTTAATGCATCATTTGGAATTGATGAGTAAACATTTGGGTGAGGACAAATAATTATGTATTGTTGCAGCAATTGTTTCTGTGATTCGGAAATCAAAGCCATAATTGATGGTAATAAAAAAATTGGCAATTGTGATTTTTGCGGATCTAAGAACGCTAATGTTTATGAAATAGGGCAAGATCAAACACTTTCAGATATGTTTGATGGACTGCTTGATACATATATGCCCGTATCTAATCTGCCAGATGATTTTCCAAAGGAATCGACAGATTTAATCAAAAATGTTCTCTGTTATAAATGGCACATATTCAATTTAGAGGCTGATGGTATTTATAAACTTATAACAGCGATCTGTGCTGATAGATATGCAGAAGAATCAGAACTTTTTGATAGTCCAGTGGGCATACCTCAAAGCCAAGATTATGAGTACCTTGAAATTAATTCTATTTTAAAGAATCACTGTTGGGATGATTTTGTAGAGGAAATAAAATTTAGGAACCGTTTTCATAGTAATTTTATTAATACAGATATGCTATTTACTTTTTTGCGTTGTGCGAGCAAATCTTATAAAGCAAGGAAAGTGTTTTATAGGTCGAGGGTTTGCCCAGATGAAAATGGTTTTACAAAAAAGGAAATGGGTCCTCCGCCTGGCGGTAAATCAAGTAGCGGTAGAGTAAATCCAACAGGTATACAAGTTCTTTACTTGTCTAATTCGCAAGAAACGACATTGTACGAAATCAGAGCAGGAGTTTACGACTATGTTACCGTAGGTCGCTTTGTTTTAAACGAAGATATCGATGTCATTAACTTGGCTGGTATTGATAAGATTAGTCCATTTATTGGCGTACAATATGGATTTGACTTCACTCAATATGCTATCAATATTGAACATTTGAAAATGATAGGAAAAGAAATTGCAAAGCCATTACGAAATGACAATTCTTTGGACTATCTGCCGACACAATATATCAGTGATTATATTCGCAGCAAAAAGTATGATGGCATTGAATATGTCAGCACAATGTGTCCAAGCGGAGTAAACTTGGCGATTTTTGATAAGTCAAAGTTCAAGTGCACGGATGTGTCGGTTTATGATGTAAAAACCATCTCTTACACATACGATAGGCTAAAATAAATTACGAGGAAAGATTTTATTCTTGCCTCGTTAATTTATTGTTTGGTTTTCTTTTAATTGAAATTAGGATACTCTTCAAAAACAATAAATCCGAACCCATCTCCAACTATGAGAAGGTTCGGATTTGTACTGTTTGTGGGAGGACTATAAAATAGATTTTTTCGCCTTTTTGGGGGTAGTATTTGTTCCCTTACGAAAAATCCTGAGCTTTCAAGGTTAGGGGCAGCGGTGAGCCGCTGTCATTCGGTCAGCGGCTGCACCGATTTGAGACCGCCTTTGAATATTATGGTAATCTGTTCTTTTGAGTCCACTACTACGCATTCAAGCAGTTGGCGGACGATTCGGTCATCGTATTCCATCGGGCGGTTCTTTATGCCGTCAAGTATCGTGTAGATGTCATCGAGTCGGGATTTTGCGTTTTCTCGCCGCTGCGCTGCGTCAGCTATGCTGTCGAGCTGCTGTTGCAAGCGGCTTTTTTCATTCATAAGCCGAGTTGCGGTTTCCTCGTCAAAGGCTTCGATGGTGTCGGTGGATACCCGGTCGAGCATCTTTTTGAACTCTGCGTCGATCTCGGCGATCCGTATCTGTAGATCGATGCTGTTATCCTCGCTCTTTTCTCCCGCCAAGCCCATGCCGATGTGCAGTTTCAGTGTTCGCAGCACCTCGGTATTTTGGTTGGCTGTTTCCATGATCGCCGCCATCACAGCCCGTTGCAGTACGCTTTCCTCTACGGAGGGTGAATTATGACAGTATTTCTTGGCATATTCAATGCGGTTGATGCATCGCCACACGATTTTCTTTTTACCGCTTGCCGTCCATGTGCATCGGCGGTAGGCGGACTTGCATTCGCCGCAGACGAGCAGTTCTGTCAGAGCGTATTTGCTTGAGTATTTGCCTTGTTCAGTCTTGGCTTTTCGGCTGATCTTGCGTTTGCCGGAGCGCCTTGCGAGTTCCTCCTGAACTCTGCCGAAGGTGGACGAGTCGATAATGGCAGGGTGGCTGTTTTCCACATAGTATTTCGGGCGTTCGCCGTTGTTGACTCTGACCTTTTTGCTGATGCAGTCGGTGATATAGGTCTTATTGATGATGGCGTCGCCTTTGTACCTCTCATTGGAGAGAATGGACTGTATCGTTGAAAACTGCCACTCTGCTTTTCCCGTCGGGCTTTTGATGCCCTTTTCTTCAAGTAGTTTGGCAATTCCTTTTAAGCTGTCGCCTGCGAGGAAGCGGTCATATATAAAGCGGATCGTTTCGGCTTCTTCGGGGACGATTTCGGGTTGTCCGTCCTCGCCCTTGCGGTAGCCGAGGAAGTTCTTGTATCTGAATACTACCTTGCCTTCACGGGCGGCCTGCGCCTTGCCCCATTTAATGTTGGCGCTGATATTTTCCGATTCGCTTTGGGCGATGCTGCCGTAGATGGTGATGTAAAACTCGGCACCGGGCTGATTGCTGTGGATGCCCTGTTCCTCGAAGTACACATCGACACCGAGGTCATTGAGCAGGCGGACATACTTCAAGCAGTCCACCGTGTTCCGCGCGAACCGGGCAATGGATTTCGTGATGATCATGTCGATTTTTCCTTGTTTGCATCGGCGGATCATGCGGTTGAATTCATCTCGGTTTTTCACGCTTGTGCCCGAGATGCCCTTGTCGGCGTAGATACCTTCAAGCGTCCATCCGTTTTCGGAATTGATGCGTTCGGTGTAGTGTTCCACCTGATTTTCATAACTGTTGAGCTGTTCCTCCTGCTTAGTGGAAACGCGGCAGTATGCCGCCACCCGCAGGACTCGGTAATGGGTTTTCACGCTCTCTCTGACCGATATTGTCGGTTCGATTATCCGCACCACTCTCGGCGGGGATACAACAGTCTGTTCCATTGTCTGACTCCTTTCGTATGATCTGTCCGTTCAGCAGTATGATGTCTGCCGTTTTGTCGGTGTACAGGCGTATTTCGCTGACCGTGCGGTTCAGCTGCTCGGCGATGTCTGCCGTACTGCCAAGTTCGGCCTTCAGCCTTTGTACGGCGCAGCACCCGTTGCCGAGTTCTTTATATTTCCGGGCGAGGCACTCCGTCATTTTGCTTCGCAACACAGCCTTGTCTATTTCCGCCATGTCAAGCATTCGGCTGATCTCGTTATTCAGCCGTATTACCTCGGTGCTCGGCTCGTAGGGTGTTTCGGCGGGCAGTGTGATGCTGTCGGCGGTTACCGTGCCGAGAATGCCGGCGAGTGCGGTCAGCAGTTCGGCATCGGATATCTCGATCCGCAGACGGCAATCCTTGTTTCCGCAAGTCCAGCGCTCTTGGCATTTGCATCGGCTGTCATGTCGGCGGCGCATTCGGTCACCGCAGCTTGGGCATCGGACGGGGACGGTCAGCTTGAATATGTCCTGTGCTTTGTTCGTGTTCTTTTGTGTGTTGCGCCCATGCTTTGTTTTCTGTATTTTCTCATAGGTCGCTTGGTCGATGATCGGCGGATACACCTCTGTACCGAGATATTTTGCGTTGTCAATGAGATGCTTGAGCCGCCCTTTGTTCCAACCGGTAACGCCGTCCCTGTATTCGATTTTCTCTCTGTTCAGTTGCTCGCCTATGGTCAGCATAGAGGAGCCGCCGAGGTAGTCGGCAAAGATCCGTTTCAGCACTTTGCTCTCCTGTGGCTCTATGACGATAACGCCGTCTTTACAGCAGTAGCCGTAAGGCAGGGTTCTGTTTTTCATTCGGTTCTCACCGTCCTTTCTTGGGGATTTGCTCGGTCAGTGCGATGCCGCCGATGAGGTTGAAGGTAAGCTGTTCGCTGCTGTCCACCGTGATACTCTCGACGATTTCGTTAAACAGCCCGTTTTCAAACTCGACGGTCGGCTCGTATTCATCGAGAGTGCCGTTTAAGTCTTTGAGGGTGGCGAGCAGTTGGTCGTCCTCATCCTCGGTGAGCTTTTGCCGCCGTTCAATGCGTAACTCGGTGAGACGATTGCCGATCTCCGAAGTCTGTATGGCGTAATCGGCGGCGTTCATAGCACCGCTTGTGTGCAGCCTTGCTATGATATGGTTCTTTGCACCGAGGTCGGCGATCTCCTTGTCTATCTGCCGTATGCGCTCCTGATTGCGGCTTGTGCGGTCCTGCATGGTTTCCATTTGGTGAATCAGCGTACCGAGCAGTTCGCCTCGGTAGGTTTTCAGCTTGATAACCATATCGGTGAATATCTCGTATACGATATCCTCACGCACATGGCGGTGTTGACAGTCGGTTGCACCGGACGAGCGGCAGGAGCATATCCAATGCGCCTTGCCGTTTACCACCTGATGTCGGAAGACTCTGCCGCATTCGGGACAGCGCAGCTTTCCGGTCAGCGGATAGGACTTTCTTTTGCATCTTTCCGTTTTCCGTGAGCGCAGCAGGTTCTGCGCCGCCTGAAAGGTTTCTCGGCTGACGATGGCAGGGTTGCTGTTCTCCACATAGTATTGCGGCAGCCGTCCGTCGTTTTTCATTTTCCGAAACGGCAGGGTTTCGGTGGTGTAGCTCTTTTGCAGGAGCGCATCTCCCATATAGCGTTCATTGTTCAACACATAGTTGATCGAACTCGGCAGCCATTTTTCGTAGCCGTGCTTCCGCGGTATGCCGTCCTCATTCAGCATTTTTGCAATGGCAAGCGTTCCGTATCCTTGGAGATATAGGTCGAATATGCGCCGAATGACCGCCGCCTCCGTTTCGTTGATTACGAGCTCGCCGTCCTTGAGGTCGAAGCCGTAAGCCGGACAGGTGCAATTGAAGTCACCGGACTGCATCCGCTTTTGATAGCTCCAACGCAAATTCCCCGATATGTTCACACTTTCTTGCTGTGCGGCCATACCGGGGAATGTTACGATCATTTCCATATTCAGTTTTTCGGTGTCGATGCCCTGTTCCTCGAAATACACGCTCACGCCGATCTCTTTGCACATCCGCAGCAGTACGAGCAGCTCCTCGGTGTTCCGTGCCAATCGGGAAACCGATTTGACGATGATGCGGTCGACCTTTCCTTTCTTGCAGTCGGCTATCAGCCGATTCAGCTCGTCCCGCTTTTTCATCTCGGTTCCCGTAATGCCCTCATCGGCATAAATATCGACAAGCTGATATTCGGGATGCTTCTTGGCATAGTCGCTGTAGTAGCGGATCTGTGCGGCGAAGGAATGGAGCTGGTCGGTTGAATCGCTCGATACGCGGCAATACGGGGCTAACCGAAGCCGTTCGGCTGTCTGCTTCTTTGTGCTTGTGATTTCAGTAATGTTCATGTCTTTCTCCTTTCCGCAAGGGGTCACCTTGCTGTTATTCGCCTTTTGGCACGACACACCATACCACAATAGTTCGAATACTTCCAGCGGTTTTT
>URGH01000092.1 GCA_900547305.1 uncultured Oscillospiraceae bacterium
TTTTATCTTTAAAATCTACTTATTCCTCTATTTTTTTATAGTTTTAATAATAAAAAAACAAAAAGTAAAAAGAATATTTTACTTTTTAACAGAAAAATTAATAAAAAGTCGCTTTTTGACTAAAATATGGAATATAATAACAAAAATCATTAATAAAATTAATAGTAAAAAATTAAAAAATAAAAATGTAAATAAAATAATTTACTTTTTAAAAGGGTATGGTATACTTAATTTTGCGCTGAAAAAGCAATTTTTAAGTGTGGGAAAGGATGCAGAAAGATGGATTATGGTGAAATTTTATCTTCAGGAAAGAAAATAAAGAGAATAAGAAAGCAATTTTTATCAGTAATGCAGGTGGAATGATTATCACTAAGTCTTTGTTAGAGGGAAAATCCAAACTAAAATGGATATTCCGTGAAAATAGTACCAATGCGGCTGATAATGGTTGGCGAGCAATCGGTGATACGGACACGCAAGAATATATTAATAACAGCAAAAATATGACAGTTGTGGACTTTAATACCTTCGCAAATATTGAACCCGCTATTCTTGCTATATACAATCTTCCCGTAGGAACTGATTTGGAATTTCACATTGAAAATGGTAAAAGGTATTTTGTTGATACACAATCGGGTAAGGTGATTGGGTAAGGGGCATCCTTATTTTAATTTTAAGCAATAGTTTCGGTCCACGAAGGGGGCTGCGGATATGGGATTTGACTTAGCGCATACGATCAGCTCGATTTCCAAGCTTGTATTGCGGGCTATGCGGGTATCGAATAAAAATGAGCTATCACCTATGAAAGCCGTAAACGGAAAGAATGTTATGACAAAATATACTTTTGAAGAAATAAAAACCTTGCTGTTAAAAAGCATAAACGAAGAACATATTGAGGCAGAGCTGCGCTTAGTATTCAAAGATAAACCCGATGAATATATGATTACTATTTATGATGGTATGTGTTCATTCCAAAGATGCGGAAATATTGAAAGGCAAGCTGTTGCCTACTATAAAACATTGGACGAGTTGTATGTGGCTGAACAAGTTGATAATATCATTTTGGCGAGGGATTGGGACAATATTATAGAGTTTGACTGCGTTGACTTTGAAATGTCGGGCTACTGGGAATAATTAGGGTTTCAAATTTGAAGAGTTGTAATGGCATTGAAATAGTATTAAAACAGTAAGGCGGTAATTTATGGTTGGATTTAAAGTTGGTTGCATTTGGTATGAGATAGGTGCTGCTTCATTTTTACATTCCTTTTTTTCAACAGTTGCCTATAATTTAGAATGTGGAAATTGGGGCACAAGATTCCCGGTCATTATGAATGAATTGTATCAAGGAAAATTGGCAAATGCAAATGTCCCTAATGCCAAAGTAGAATTGAATACAATCGAAAACGAATTGAAAAATTTATCTCCAGATAAAGCGATATGGGATATTGAGGATCTGACAAAACAACCGCCTTGGGGCAATAAAATCAGTAATCAAATAACTGATTTATCAAATTATTTTATAACCAGTGACGGCAGAGATTTTTTAACGATATTTCAAAATGCCTTAGATGCTGCGATTGAAATAAAAAAAGATGTAATTATCTCGTCCGCTGTTTAAAGCATCACCATTTAAACCTCATATACAAAAAACAGATTCTCCAAGGGGGATGAACGGTATGAATATGTACTTTTCTGCAAGAACGCAGACGCTGGCACAGTTCAAAGAAGTCTATGACAAGCGACTTTTGAATGAAACACCCCAGGACGGCTCTCCTGTCATATTCTGCGCTATGGCGAATCAAACACCCCAAAACAGGTATGACATCGTGAAGTTTCTGATTGGCGAAGGTGCAGAATTGAAGGGCACAAATGAAGAAAGCGAAACACTGTTCCACATTCTGTTTTCTCGCCCTAAGCACATTATGGAGCAGACAGTGGAACTGACACAGATATTGATAGACGCCGGCGTAGATATAAATCAGTTGGACGCAAAACACAGAGCGGCTATTCAGTACCTTATCAGCCATCCGAAGTTTACCGACGAGGATTTTGCGCCGTTGTATGATGTCATATTCCAAAACTGCACGCTGGAAGTGAATGCAAAAAATGATTGGGGCTATACCCCGATTGAGCTTGCTCGGAAACTCCAGTATCGTGCGGATCTGCTTAAACGAATGACGGAATAATCTAAACACCCTGCAAGACCTAAAATCTTGCAGGGTGTTTCACTGTCAAAATGTATGTAAGCCCGCAAGGCAGGGAAACTGCCCTGCGGTGTCGTTTTCGGTGTTAAAGCTATCTTTCTCTGTCGTGGGATCGGTGCTTGGATTTTGGTTGTCTGCCCTCTGTCTGCAACCGTTTGAGTTGGTCACGGACGCTTTGCTTTTCGGGCGGTACATACCGTTCTTTTTCGGTGGGCCTGCGGCTTTCCTTGACATTGCGCTCCCATTCGGCAAGCTCTCGTTTGTAGTTTTCAACTACGGTTTCCGCCTTGCGGTAGGTTGCCATAAATGCCTGCACATCGGGATAACCGTCATCTTTCAAGATTTCGGGTAGCGCTTCCAGCATAGCGGGGATTTTTTCTTCTATCTGCTGTATCTGCGCTTCTAACGCCTTTCGCTCCTTGCTCTTGAATATGCCCTTTGTTTCGGCAAGCTGTGCCGTTAACTTCGGTACTTCATCCTGCAAGCTGCGGATTTCTCTCGCCCTGTCCTGCACCCGTATCATCAGTTTTTGCATTGTACGGAATTCTGCCATATCCATATTGAGAATTGGCTTCGGCGGTAATGCCGTCTGCCGTATTAAGTTTTGCAAAAATTCCTTTGCCTTACTCACGATATTGCGGAATAGGTTGGGCAGCCATCCGTTTGTCTTAATGGACTGGCTTGCTTTTTGGTGTATCTCCTCTTTCTTGATTTCCAGTATCTTTGTTTTCTCTATCCCCGATATGAGCGCCATATCCGCTGTTCTGTTCCATTCCTGCCTTGCGGCATTGTCGGCTTCAATCTCTGCGGCTTTGGGATTGTTCTTGCCGATCTTCTTGGTCGGCAGATAGATACTGTCGGGGTCGAACACCTTTAATCGCTGTTCGGGATCAGAAATATGCCGATTGATAAGGTCGGTATAATTTCTCTTGACTTCATCCAAAAACGGCTCGCTTTTGAAACGGTCATCCTTTACGGTGAATAGGTGCTGTTCATAAACGCCGCCCTTTGGGATCACAGTGCAGCCAACACGAATTTTGCCGTTTTCATCGGCTATCTCTTTCTTGGTACGCACCCGTTTTCCCGTTTCATCGTAGAATACGCTTCGGGTGGCAATTTTTATATCCGGCTCGGCAAGTAACCGCCGTTCGCTGAATATGAGGTGAATGTGATAATTGGTCTTTTTCTTATTGTGGTGGAGAGCCGATACACATTCCACATTGTACCGTCTGCGAAAATCCTCTGTGAAATCTTCAAGTACCTGCTGCGGCTCATAGGCGGTGTAAATTTCGGGCAAGGCAATAATCAGTTCCCTTGCTTCGATACACTTGCCGTCTGCTCCGCTTCGATTAAACTCCTGCTGGCACTCTTTTGCGAGGTCGCTCCAAAAATTATTATCTGCGGTGCGGTAGGTGGCATAGAGGTTTTCCTGCCTTGCGTGGCTTGTAATATACGATATTCTTCCCTTGACATTGGACAGCTTCGACATCTGAATAAAGCTGTGGCGTGTCATAAATCATCTCCGTTCTGTGTTGTAAAGGTGCGTTCTTATTTTGCAACCGATTTGTCGGTTGCGGCTGTTTCGGCGGCAAGTGCCGACGGGACAGCCAACGAAAATTGCGGCAGCAATTTTCACTGTATCATAGCGGCGGTAGTGACCGGCAAGCTGTGATACAGGCTCCCCGCAGGGGCGAAATACCCAGAGTACAAATCGCAGATTTGTGCGAGGGGTGTATTTCGCTCTCAAACGCCGAGGGCTTAGAGAACGGTTTACTCAACTTTGCGGACATCATCCTGACACAGTAGATTTCTGCCCTGATTGACGGTCATAAAGTGTTCCAGTGTGTCCCTGCGGATAATGGTTTTTCGCCCGACCTTCAGAACAGGCAGCTTGCCCCAGTCTACCAGCTTTCGCATTGTGTTCCTGCCGATGCCGCTGGTTTCTGCCGCTTCTTCTATCGTCATTCCTATTTTGAATGCGTTCATAATTCTATCCTCCTTTCTAAAATACTCAAAATGCAACTTTGGCATTCTTATTATACTTATTTTACTATTGCCTGCCAACCCGTTTTGCAACCTTTTAAGAAATATTTTTAATATTTTTCGTAAATAGTGGTTGCAAAATGGGCTCGTGCGTGCTATACTATACTTAAATAGGAGGTGAATTCCTTGAAAGAAGAAGTAATGTTTACCCCAAAACAAGTCGGGGAACGCATTAAGGAGCGCAGAATAGAACTGGGGCTTTCTATGCCGGAGCTTGGCAAGCGTATCGGTGTAAACAAGTCTACCATTCAAAGGTATGAAGCGGATGGTGTCGATCCGAAGCGAACAATGATTATTAACGGTCTTGCCGACGCACTTCTTACCACTCCCGAATGGCTGACGGGTCTTTCCGATGATAAGGAATACGACAGCAGGACGCTTTGCCAAAAGGACATAGAACAGCATATCAAGAAGTATCTTGATACGGTTTCCTCAACGGTCAGCGGAGAACCGCACCAACAGTTGCTCACTACATTTCTCGGAAAGCTGATTGATTTATACTCTGTGCTTTGTCACTACTTTGCCGACGCTATGACAGAGGTTGACCGTGTGGCAGAGGACGAAGGCTTAAAGCAGTCGCTTATGCGATATGCTATCGAGTCGGGAGCGATTACCGAAAGAGTATATCGCAAAGAAATGGAATTACCTATCGAAGATATGAAGCGATTCCTTGACGGGATTTTACATATCTACGATGAAGGTCGCACCGCCGTAAAGATGGGCGATCTATTCGGGATAGTGACGGAAGCCGAGAATAGGCTTGCCGAAAAGAAAAATTCCGTGGCACCTTGACAATTAAAAATGCCGATTGAAAACAACCGGCAGAAGTGACATTATTCGTTTTACGCACACCATATGTCACAGTCCCGATTGCCACGGATAGAAAGGAGATTTTTATCTATGGCAAAAGGTTCTGTAAGAAAGAAAGGCAAAAAGTGGTACTACCGCTTCTATATTGAAGATGAAAGCGGCAGACAGGTACAGCGAGAGTTTGCGGGTACGGAAAGCAAAAGCGAAACGGAAGCCTTGCTCCGCAAAGCGATGGAGGATTACGAAGAAAAGAAATTCGTAGCAAAATCCGAAAATGCAACGGTGGCAATGCTGCTCGATATGTGGGTGGAGGAAGAACTGAAACCAAGCAATCTGAGCAACGGTACGGTGATGGCGTATCAAGGCACAGTCAACCGTATCAAGCAATATCCCATCGGCAGCAGAAAACTGAAAAGCGTGACCGCAGACCATTTGCAGGCGTTCATAGATTTTCTCAGCTTCGGCGGGGTAAATCCAGACGGTACGACTGCAAAGCCGCTCAGTAAAGGGTATTTGCGGCTATTCTCCGCCGTCCTGCAAGGGGCATTCCGTTTTGCGGTATTTCCCAAAAGGTTAATATCCTTCAATCCGATGCAGTATGTTGTTTGGCGAGGGAAAAAGGAAAGCTATGAACTGTTTTCCGACGAAAACGGTGAAACGGCTTCCACGTCTACGCTTACCCACGAACAATATCTGAGGCTCGAAGATTTCCTAAGAGCAAAGGACAATCCCGCACTTCTCCCCATACAGATCGCATATTACACCGGACTTCGCATTGGCGAGGTCTGCGGGCTGACTTGGCAAGACATCAATCTTGAAAAGCAGTACCTCACGGTACGACGCAGTATGCGATACAACGGCGCAAGACACAAGACGGAGATAGGAGCGACCAAACGCAAGAAAATCCGCACCGTGGACTTCTGTGACACGCTGGCGGAGATCCTGCGGACAGCCAAGACCGAACAGCACAAGAACCGTTTCCGCTACGGAGAACTGTATATCCTCAACTTTTATAGTGAAGTCAAGGAAAAAGACCGTACTTACTATGAGGTTTACAGCCTACCGAGAACGGAGCAAGCTCCCGAAGGCTACAAGGAAATATCCTTTGTTTGCATTAGACCGGACGGCGCTTATGAAGCGCCGAGTACGGTGGGGCTTATGTGCAGGACGGCAAGCCGAAAGGTTGACGGCTTGGAGGGCTTCCATTTCCATCAACTTCGACACACATTCACAAGCAACCTGCTCTCTAACGGAGCTGCGCCGAAGGATGTGCAGGAGCTTTTGGGACACGCTGATGTCAGTACCACAATGAACATTTACGCTCACGCTACAAGGGAAGCGAAGCGTACTTCCGCAAGGCTACTGGATAAAGTAGTTGGCGGAGAATAAAAACTTTCCCTTGTTTCGGCTCATAAGGGCAAAAACAAGGGAAAATACATAAGGTCGGAACACAAGGCAAGCGAAAAGCCTTGAAAATACAGCGTTTTCAGAGGATTAGATAGATAAATCGGAATTTGTAAAGGAGATATACAACATGAAGAAAGTTTGCTTGGTGGTTTTGCCAGCTTTAACAATAGTGTTAGAATTATTGCCCTTGGGAGCAGTTTGTATCTTTGCAACATCTCCAATAGAAAGAGTAAAAGCAACATTCTCTTACTTTAGTCTTACACCGTTTGGATATGCAAATTTCGCTCCATTTATTACAGCAACACTTACTGTTGCCATTTTCCTACTTTCAGTGTTTTCATTGAAGAAGAACAGTATTCTCAAAGCATTGTTTGTCCTTTCCATTATTACGGTAGTTATTTCTCTTTTGCCATTGATGTATGGCTTAAACTACTACACCCTTGTAGGAGCCATTATAACGGTAACACTTGTAATAGAAAGCATTTTGGCTAAGATACTACAAAAATAAAGCGATAACTTCGAGCTTTTTCTAAAAGCCAACTTCCGGTTTCCTGTCTTGTCTCCTTACGTGCAAATTTGTATATAACATATATTGACGTTTGAGCTTTTGGTTAATATAATTATTAAGCTTTACGTAATTATATAGAGAATCTGGTGATTAGAATGCACAATCTGCTGCACGAGAACGGAAAGCAAATGTCCGATTCGCTTATAACGGCGGTGTTTGTCATCCTGTCGGGCGGCTATCAGGACGCTTATTCATACTGCTGCCGCGGCGGGGTTTTTGCAAACGCGCAGACGGGAAATATCGTCCTCATGAGCATAAATATGTTCGAGGGGAAACCGTCGTCGTGCATGAAATATCTGATACCGCTGGTAGCGTTCCTGGTCGGTATCTATGCTGCCGAGGTAATACACTATAAGTACAAGGATATGGAGAAGATACACTGGAGACAGATCATTGTTCTCTGCGAGATAGTGGTGCTGTTCGCAGTCGGCTTCATGCCGCAGAGCGTAAACGCTGCGGCGAACGCGCTTGTTTCGTTCGTCTGCGCGCTCCAGCTCCAGACCTTTCATAAGCTCAGGGGACACGCCTATGCGAGCACCATGTGCATCGGGAATATGCGCAGCGGCATGACGGCGCTCCATGCGTATTTTATGAGCCATGACCGCAATATCCTCTATAAGGCGCTCACGTATTTCGGCGTCGTGGTAGTTTTTGCGATCGGTGCGGGACTTGGCGGCGTTATCGTCGTCCGCTGGGGCGAGCACTCGATTTGGATAAGCTGCGTGCTCCTCGCGATAAGCTTTGCGCTT
>URGH01000093.1 GCA_900547305.1 uncultured Oscillospiraceae bacterium
TGCAGTCCGAAAATCTTTGATTTTCGAGCGAACGGCATTCCCGTCCAAAAGCGTGGCGAATTTTTCGACACGCTCATTTAAGTGTTGATTTTTTTGTAAAAAAAAGGTATTATATATGTTAGATGATTAAATTTAACGGAGGAAGCTATGTTAGAGCTTGAAAATATTTCTTTCAGCGCCGATTCTGACGGCGGCGAAAAGGAAATAATTAAAAACATAAGTTTGAAAATAGACGAAAGCTTTGTTGTAATAACAGGGCCGAACGGCGGCGGTAAATCCACCCTTGCCAAAATAATTGCGGGAATTGTAACCCCCACCTCGGGCAGAATACTCCTTGATGGGGAGGATATAACGGGCTTGTCCGTAACCGAGCGCGCAAGGCGCGGCGTCAGCTTTGCGTTTCAGCAGCCCGTGCATTTCAAGGGGCTTACGGTGTATGACCTTATAGGTCTTGCCGCGGGCAAGCCTATCGGCATTAATGAGGCGTGCGAGTATCTTTCGCAGGTCGGTCTTTGCGCAAGGGATTATATCAACCGCGAGGTAAATGCTTCGCTTTCGGGCGGCGAGCTTAAAAGAATTGAAATAGCAACCGTGCTTGCCCGCTCTACCAAGCTTACTATTTTTGATGAGCCCGAGGCGGGAATCGACTTATGGAGCTTCGGCAACCTTATAAAGGTATTTGAAAAAATGCACGCAAAGCTCGGCGGCTCGGTAATGATAATTTCCCACCAGGAGCGCATTTTGAATATTGCCGACAGAATTATAGTTATAAGCGCGGGTTCTGTTAAGGCGGACGGCGTAAAGGCGGATATTTTGCCCGACCTGCTCGGCACGGTTGATATGGGATGTCGCATTACGGCGGCTAACGGTAAGGAGGACTGCATATGAACAGCACAGAGCTTCAGCTTTTGCAGATAATTGCCGATATGGGCGACAGCACCGCCGGCGCGTTCAACATCCGCGCAAACGGTAAGCTTGCCAACCGCAAGGTTACCGAAAATATTGATATAAAAACAAAGACCGATAATCCCGGAATAGACATTATAATTAAACCCGGCACCGTGGGCGAGGACGTGCATATTCCGGTAATTATAAGCGAAACCGGTCTCAGCGACCTTGTTTACAATGATTTTTATGTGGGTGAAAACTCCGACGTTACCATAGTTGCGGGCTGCGGTATTCATAACTGCGGCGAAAAGGAGTCGCGGCACGACGGCATACACACCTTTTACGTAGGCAAAAACGCCAAGGTTAAGTACATTGAAAAGCACTACGGCGAGGGCGACGGAAACGGCGAAAACGTTATGAACCCCACCACAATAGTGAATATTGAGGACGGCGGCTATATGGAAATGGAAACCGCGCAGATAAAGGGTATAGACTCAACAAAGCGCGTGACCCGCGCCACGCTCGCAAGCGGTGCTACGCTTGTTATTCATGAAAAAATTATGACCCACGGCAGCCAGACCGCCGAAACCGATTTTTCGGTTGATTTAAACGGTGAAGACTCGGGCGCAAACGTTATTTCCCGCTCGGTTGCAAAGGGCAATTCGCGGCAGAAGTTTGTTTCCATGATAAACGGAAACAACCGCTGCAGCGGTCACACCGAGTGCGACGCAATTATTATGGAAAACGGAAAAGTAAGCGCCCTGCCCGAGCTTACCGCAAATCATATTGACGCTTCCTTAATTCACGAGGCGGCAATAGGCAAAATAGCGGGCGACCAGCTTATAAAGCTTATGACGCTAGGCCTCACCGAGCAAGAGGCGGAAGAACAGATTATAAACGGATTTTTGAAGTAAACTACCGCCGCATATTGCCCGAGTGCATAACGGTAATGAACTTTACGTCTTCAAGCTTGCAAACCGTTGTTTGGCAGCCTGCGCTTTTAAGCACTATATGGTCTGCACCTACGTTTATCAGCTTACCTGTTCTTTTCTCGACTTTGCCGCATATTACCGATTCAACCGTTATAAGCTTGCCTGTTTGTCTTTTCAGGTATTCGGTAATTCCCGCGGCGCTTTCGTCGTTTCGGTCAAAGCTTTTTAAGTATTCGCCGTAGGCTTCAAGGTCGCGCTCGCTTAAAATACTGCAAGGCATTTTTTCATTCATAAATATCACCCCCCTCACATTATATGAAAATACCGCGTTTGCGGCACAGTAAGGAGAACTGCAGATATGTCCACACCGCATATAAACGCCGAAAAGGGCGATTTTGCAAAAACCGTTTTAATGCCGGGTGACCCCTACCGCGCGGAATTTATTGCGAAAAATTTCCTAAGTGATACACGCCTTGTAAACGACGTGCGCGCCGTTCGCGGCTATACGGGCACTTATAAGGGCAAGCCCGTTTCGGTTATGGCAAGCGGAATGGGTATGCCATCTATCGGGATATATTCCTATGAGCTTTTTAATTTTTTTGACGTGGAAAATATTATTCGCATAGGCTCTGCGGGGTCGTATAACGAAAATGTGAAAGTAAGGGATATTGTTATAGCCGAGGGCGCCTGCACCGATTCAAATTACGCGGGTCAATTCGGCCTGCCGGGTACATTCGCCCCAATAGCCGATTTCGGTTTGCTTCGCAAAACGGTTGAAACCGCCGAAAAAATGGGTATTCGCTGCCACGTGGGCAATATATTATCAAGCGACCGTTTTTATGGGGATAATTCCCTGCCTGCCGCTATGCGCCCGCCCGAGTGCTGGGCTAAAATGGGCGTTTTATGCGTTGAAATGGAGGCGGCGGCGCTCTTTATGAATGCTGCGCTTGCGGGAAAACATGCAGCAGCGGTTCTTACAATATCCGATTCGCTTATAACGGGCGAAAAAACCACTGCCGAAGAGCGGCAGAACAGCTTTACCGATATGATGAAATTGGCGCTTGAAACAACGCTTTTATTATGAAAATGAGTTTAAAAGAAAATTTACTTGAATTGCTGCAAAAAAGCAGCGGAGAATTTTTATCGGGCGAGAGGGCGGCGGAAACGCTCGGCGTCAGTCGAACCGCCGTTTGGAAGGTCGTAACCGCCCTAAAAAACGAGGGGTATAATATAGAGTCGGTAACAAACAGGGGCTACAGGCTCTCTGCCGATACCGATATTTTATCCGCCTGCGGTATAAATGACTATTTGGGCGGGCAGGCGAAAAATTACGATATTTCGGTGCTAGGCACCGTTACCTCAACAAACGCCCTTATAAAAGCCGAGGCGGCGCAGAACGCGCCCGAGGGCAGAATTATTATAGCCGCCGAGCAAACGGCGGGCAGAGGGCGCTTCGGCAGGAGCTTCTTTTCCCCCACCGGCAGCGGTCTTTACATAAGTATTCTTCTGCGCCCCACGCTGCCCGTAACGGCGGCGGTATCGGTAACGGCGGCAGCGGCGGCGGCGGTTGCCGAGGCGGTTGAGACCGTAAGCGGCAAAAAAGCCGGAATAAAATGGGTAAACGACGTGCTTACAGATAATAAAAAGGTCTGCGGAATTTTAACCGAGGCGGCGCTTGATATTGAAAGCGGCGCGCTTTCTTACGCGGTGCTGGGCATAGGCGTAAACGTTTACCCTCCGCATGGCGGCTTTCCCGAGGATATTAAGAATAAAGCGGGCGCGCTTTGCAATGCAAAGCAGCCCGGGCTTAAAAACCGACTTGCCGCCGAAATTATAGCGCGGTTTTTCAGGTATTATTCTTCGCTTACCGAAAAGACATATCTTGACTCTTACCGCGCAAGGTGCATAGTGCCGAGTAAAAAAATCACGGTGCTGTCGGGTACGGAAGAAATACCCGCCACGGCGCTCGGTATAGACGATGACTGCCGACTGCTTGTAAGATATGAGGACGGAAAAGAAGAATATCTGTCATCGGGAGAAATAAGCATACGCTTATAGGCAAGCGGTGTTTTCCTGTCTTTTCCGATAAAAAAGTCGAAAAAGGTCTTGAAATAGCGGGGATAATATGCTAATATGTTTTATGTTCACACAGTATAGGCAAACCGTATTTGTTGCTTAAACAATAACTTTTTTGGAGTATAAGAATGCCGGAAAACAGTAATAAAAATCATTCAAACATAAATATTAAAGATTTAGCTGTATTAGCGCTGTCAAGATGGCCCATTTTCGTTTGCATGGCGTTGCTTTTTACAGCGGTTGCTTTTATTTATTCGTCTTTTATAGCGGTTCCGCTTTATGTATCGACAGGAAAGATTCACATAATGAATCAAACAACCGATAAACTTACATCGTCAGACCTTTCAATATCAACCTATGTCGTAAAGGATTGCGAAGATCTTATATCGGATAGTACAGTTTTAGGCGAGGTTTCAGAAAAACTAGGAAAAAAATATTCCGTGGGCGAGCTTAAAAGAGCAATTTCGATATCTGTCCCCGAAAATACAAGATTTATTGAAATATCAATTAAAACCGCAAGTGCAAACGACTCAAAAATTATAGTTGACACCGTTTGCAGCGTATCCCAAGAAAAAATTCAGGATATTTTAAATGTTAACAACGTCACGGTAGTCCGCGAGGGCAATGTATCCTCATCGCCGGTGTCTCCGAACATAAGCAGGAATGTTGCGTCCGCCTTTTTACTCGCCTGTTTCGGGTACGCACTTATAATCTTCATAACATATTATTTCAACGATAAAATAAATACCCCCGAAGACGTGGAAAAATACCTGGGCATAAGCACGCTCGGAGATATTCCGTGCAATAAGCTGAAAACACGTTCAAAATAATCTCAAATCGACTTTAGGTCGGAAAGGTTAAAAATGTTTGTAGACGAAATTAATCAAAGCACCTCAATACCCGAATTAAACAAAAACTCTGCCGGACGAGTAAACTTCAACACAACATCGGCGGGAGATTATTTAACAAATGAAAACTATAAAACCCTGCGCACCAATATTTTCTTCTGCGGGATGGATATTAAGGTGATTCTGCTTACCAGCTGCCACGAAAACGAGGGCAAAAGCACCGTTTCGGCGGAGCTTGCAAGAAATCTTGCCGAATCTGATAAAAAAACGCTCTTTATTGACGCGGATATGCGCAAGTCCCTTTTGCAGCCCCGTAATTTAAAGCAGCACAACCATATGGGACTTTCTGAGTTTTTATCGGGTCAGGCAGAAATTAAGGATATTATTTACAACACCCAGGACCCCGATTTTGACGTTATTTTCAGCGGCAGATTTCCGCCCAATCCGGTTGAACTGCTCGGCGGTAAAAGATTTTCCGAATTTATCCGGAATATGCGGGATACATACGACTATATAATAATTGATTCCCCGCCGCTCGGCTCGGTTATAGACGCCGCGGTTATTGCCCCCGTTTGCGACGGTTCAATAATGGTTATAGCCCCGGGAAAGGTTTCTTCCTCCGAAGCCCTTGAAGTTAAAAATCAGCTTGATAAAAGCGGCTGTAAAATTCTCGGCGCAATCCTTAACGACGTTTGCGGAAAGCGCACAAAATACTACAAAAAATATTATAAAGGCGATTACGGCATATCCTCAAAGAAAAAACGTTCCAAATAAAAATAAAAGGATTTGGTTTTAATTATGAGTCAGATTTCCGAAATCGATAAAAATTTAGCGGTAAACGCCACCGTATGCGAAAACGGCATTATTTTCCGCAATTCCCTGTCAGATCCCTTTTCGCTTTGCGGGCTTTTACCCGTAACCCCGTTTTTGCGCCTGCCGCTCGAAACGGCGCAAAACACGAATTCCGGCGTAGAGGCGCTCTGCCGCAATACCGCCGGCGGAAGACTCCGTTTCAAAACAGATTCAAAGCGTATTGTTCTGCGCGTCTGCTATGACGGTATTTGCCATATGTCGCATATGCCGCTCACCGGCAGCACCGGCTTTGATATGTATATATATTCAAACGGCGGCTATTCCTACGTGGGTTCTTCCATTCCGCCTACCGATTGCAAAGGCGATTTCAATTCGGAAATTACCCTGCCTGATAATTCCATGCGCGATATTACAATTAATTTCCCGCTTTATAACAGCGTAAAAACCGTTTTTATAGGGCTGGAGGAAAACGCAAAGCTGCTTAAAACCGACGGCTACATAAATAAAGAGCCGATTGTTTATTACGGCTCCTCCATAACCCAAGGCGGGTGCGCTTCCCGCCCTGGAAATTCCTATCAGGCAATTATATCCCGACGATTTAATATTGATTATGTGAATTTGGGCTTTTCGGGCAGCGCGCGCGGCGAAAAGGCTATAGCGGAGTATATAGCTGACCTTAGTATGTCGCTTTTCTTCATGGATTTCGACCACAACAGCCCCAGTGCCGAGCATTTAAAAGCGCACCACGAAAATTTCTTCCTGACCGTGCGTGAAAAAAATCCCGATCTACCCATTATTATGGCTACAAAAACCGATATACCGCGCACCCCTGCGGACGTTGAACATAACAGGGCGCACCGCGCCGTGGTTTACGAGACATACGAAAACGCGCTGAAACGCGGCGACCGCAACGTTATGTTTATAGGCGGAGAAACCGTGTTTACAAAAGCTCTTGACCTCTCTGCCGCGGCTGACTGCTGCACGGTTGACGGCTGCCACCCGAACGACCTCGGCTTTGCCTGCATGGCAAAGGTATTCGGTGACGCGATAGAAAAAATGCTTAATTTATAATTGCAAATCAGCTCCCCTCTGTTTCGGCAAAGCCGAAAAGAATGGAGCCTAAACAGCCTCCCCTGTGTAAGGGGAGGTGGCATGCGTAAGCTATGACGGAGGGGTTGTTACAAGTTAGACATTAGATATTAGACGGTAGATGTTAGATAAATACCCCTCAGTCGTGCATACGCACGACAGCTCCCCTCTGTTTTGACTTACGCCAAAAAGAAGGGAGCCGTTATCATTCTTCCAACTCTTTCGCACGGGTGTAAAACCCGTGCGATAATTTTATGCCACCGATAAGCCCCATTTCAAAAAACGTCCGCCGCAGCGTGGTTATAGCTATTCCTATTGTTTCGTCCAATTCTTCGCGTTCCTCCTTATTGTTTGCAAATCTCTCTGCTAACGAAAACAGTGACTTTTCCGCTTTTCTTACGGTTTTCTCGTAGCTTTCCTTTTCGGGAATTTCTATAAGCTCGCCGCCGTTTGCAAGATAGTCGGATAAATAAAGCAGATCGCACTTGCTCCAAAGGTTAGAAAATTCCATTTTTGATTTCTCCGTTCATAAAATATTTACATTTTGTATCTCTGTAATTTAATTAGAGATTTCTCTAATATTATAACAGAGTTATCTATAAATGTCAAGCACAAATTAGCATACAATCTAATTTTATTCGGATTTTCTTTGATTTTTTTCATTTTTAGGCTTATAATTGTTAAGAACGGAGTGATTACATAATGTCAACCGCAAAGAAAATTAAAATGATGCTTGTGGAACGCGATATGACAATGGCTAAATTAGCGGGTCTGTTGGATATTAAACCCCCAACATTAAGCTATAAAATTAAACGTGATAATTTCAGCGAAAGCGATTTGAAAAAAATCGCCGATGTTTTGGGCTATGAATACGAGGCGGTATTCACCGACAAAAACACCGGGAAAAAGATATAGGTAAAAACAAAATAGCCTCCCCTGTGTAAGGGTGCGGGTGTCCGGTGGAC
>URGH01000094.1 GCA_900547305.1 uncultured Oscillospiraceae bacterium
GGTGCGGGTGTCCGGTGGACACCTCTGCGGAGCAGAAGCACCGACCGAGGCGGCAACCGAGACGCTGTTGAGCGTAGCGAAACTGAGGGATTGTTACAAACTAGATATTAGATAGTAGATGGTAGATATTAGACAAATACCCCTCAGTCAACTGCGTTGACGTCTTCCCACACCGTGGGGAGCCTTTTGGTTTTCACAAAAAATAAAAAAACTGTTGACATTAAAATTCGACAGTATTATAATATGTATGGGTTAGCGTGGGCTAACTGTTATTTGTGCTTTCTTGTTAGCGGGCGCTAACTTGATTTTAAGAGAAGAGGATTGACAATGCCGATAGTTGAATTTAAGGATGTAAGCCGCGTATACATAAGCGGCGATCACGAACAAAAGGCGCTTGACAAGGTAAATTTCAGCCTTTACGAGGGAAAATTTGTAGTAATTTTAGGGCCGAGCGGCGCGGGCAAAAGTACGCTTTTAAACCTGCTCGGCGGGCTTGACAGCCCGACTGAGGGGAAAATTTATGTTTCGGGAAAGGACATTTCCACCCTCTCGAATGATGAACTGGCGGATTACCGCGCCTCTACCGTCGGGTTTGTTTTTCAGTTTTACAACCTTGTGCCCACACTTACGGTAAAGGAAAACGTAATGCTGGTAAACGAGATAGCGCCGAACGCTTTCCCGTCGGAAAAAATGCTGGAGGAGGTAGGACTTTCCGATCACCTTAATAATTTTCCGTCGGAGCTTTCGGGCGGCGAGCAGCAGCGTGTTTCAATAGCCCGCGCGCTTGCCAAAAACCCGAAAATTCTGCTTTGCGATGAGCCTACGGGCGCGCTTGACTCCGAAACCGGCGTTATGGTCTTAAAGGTTCTGCTTTCAATGGCGAAAAATTACGGCAAAACGATAGTAATTGTTACCCACAACCAGAATATTGCGAAAATGGCGGACGTGGTAATAAGGGTTAAAAACGGAAAAATTAAATCGGTGACCGAGCAGGCAGAGCCCATGAGCGCCGACGAAGTGGAGTGGTAAGCTATGCTTTGGAAAAAATTATTCCGTACAATGTGGCAGTATAAAGCGCAGTTTATTTCTATGATTCTTATGATAACCATAGGCGTGGGAATATTCGTCGGCTTTAATATGGAATGGGTAAGCATTGATATTAACACGAAAAGATTTTTTAAAGAGTCACACTTTGCCGATTACCGCGTTGTTTCCGAATCGGGCTTTTCCGAAGAAGACGCGGAAAATGTGGAAAACATAAAGGGCGTTGATAAAGTATCGCGCTATATCTCGGTACCGGCGGACGTAAAGGAAAAGGACGGCGACTCTTTAGCCCTTACCGTGACCGAGAATTTCGATGTTTCTTCATTTTTAAAGGTTGACGGCGCCGATTACGATAAAAAGAGCGAGGACGGGCTTTGGATCTCCGATAAATACGCCGCCGCAAACGATATTTCGATAGGCGATAAGCTGACCCTTGTATACAAGGGCATTACTATAAACACCGTGGTTAATGGCACGGTGAAATCGGGCGAGCATTTGGTTTGCGTGCGTGATGAAACCCAGCTTATGCCGGATTACAATACATACGGCTTCGGCTATATTTCGCCTGCGGCGTATAAAAAGGCGCTCGGCAGAGATTATTACCCGCAGCTAAATATTATTTCCGACCTTTCAAAAGAGGAAATTACCGATAAGACCGACGAAGCGCTCGGAAAAACCACGCTTGTTTTATCAAAGGACGAAAACTCATCGTATTCCGCCGCAGACGGCGAAATGGAAGAGGGCAAAACAATGGGTTCGGTGCTGCCCGTGCTGTTCCTGCTTATTGCGGTTTTAACAATGGTAACCACCATGCACCGCTTAACAGCAAAGGAAAAGGTGCAAATAGGCACGCTTAAAGCCCTGGGTTTCCGTGATAAACGCATTTTGCGCCACTACACCTCATATGCGTTTATGATAGGCATTATAGGCTCTGCCGCAGGCGTTGGTTTAGGCTACCTTGTGGCAATGCTTATAATGAGCCGCGACGGCACAATGGGCACATATTTCGATATGCCCTATTGGGAGCTAAAACTGCCGACCTTCTGCATTGTGATACTTGCGGTACTTATTTTGGCACTTACCTTAATCGGATTTTTATCGGTCAAGGAAATGCTTAAAGGCACAGCGGCAGACTCATTGCGCCCCTACGCGCCCAAAAAGATGAAAAAGCTGCTGCTTGAAAAAACCGCGCTTTGGAACCGCTTTTCTTTCGGAACACGCTGGAACATGCGCGATATAATGCGCCACAAATCAAGAACGCTTATGAGCCTTGTGGGCATTGTGGGCTGTATGGTAATAGTGGTTGGCACAATGGGTATGCGGGACACCATGAATTCTTTTCTGAGTACCTATTACGACGACTCTATGAAATATTCATCCCGTATTTATTTAAGCGAGACCGCAACGGAGGAAGACACCCAAAAGATTATAGATACCTATAAGGGCGACAGCAGCGCTACGGTAAGCGTGCAGATAGACGATAAAGCGGTGGCGCTCGATATATACGATATAACCCGCGGCAAGGTGCGTTTCCCTGCCGAAAAGGACGGATATGTAACCCCCGCAAAGGACGGCGCGTATATTTGTATGCGCATAGCCGACGAATTTGATTTAGCCGCAGGAGATACGCTTAAAATAAGCCCCTACGGCTCGGATAAGACCTACAATCTTAAAGTTGCGGGAGTTATCCGCTCGGTTTCGGAAAATATTGTTATATCAACCGATTACGCAAAAACGCTGGATATTCCTTTCAAAACAGATTCGGTGTATACCGATACTAAGAAAGCCGATATTAAATCGGAAGAGTGTATATCCGCCGTACAGTCGAAGCAGGCTATTATAGACTCGTTTGATACATTTATGGAAATAATGTATATGATGATAAGCATAATGATAATAGCCGCCGCGGTGCTGGGCATTGTGGTGCTTTATAACTTAGGCGTAATGAGCTACACCGAGCGTTACCGCGAAATGGCTACGTTAAAGGTAGTAGGCTTCAGGGATAAAAAAATCGGGCGGCTGCTTATAGGGCAGAATATGTGGGTAACGCTTATCGGCGCGGTGCTCGGAATACCGCTCGGAATAGCTTTACTTGACTACCTGCTTGTAACAATGGCGTCGGAATATGAGCTTAAATTAGCCATAGGTCCGCTGACGTATATAACGGGCTTGGTTATTACTTTCGGTGTATCTTTAACGGTAAGCCGGGCGGTAGCTCGGAAAAACCGCAAGATTGATATGGTTGAAGCCTTAAAGGGGGCGGAATAAATGCTTAAATATACTCTTAAAATTGACGGTATGATGTGCGGCATGTGCGAGGCGCACATAAACGAGGCGGTTCGCGCGGCTTTTAATGTAAAAAAGGTTTCATCCTCGCACACTAAGGGCGAAACGGTAATTATAACCGAAGACCCGCTTGACGAAACAAAACTTGCCGACGCAATAGGCGTTACGGGATATACCCTTGTTTCGGTCAAGAACGAGCCGTATGAGAAAAAAGGATTTTTATCATTTTTGAAAAAATAAAAAACGGGCTGTAAAATACAAATTGAGGTATGTAGATATGTTGTAAATTGCCTCCCCTCTGTTTGCTGACGCAAAAGAAGGGAGCCAGATAACCACTCTACACACCAAAATTGTACTTTCACAGCCCAAAAAATAAAACAAAAGTTAGCATATGCTAACCTAAAAACAGGAGATGACAGAAAATGAGCGTTGTAATATTAGGCGGAAATGAATGTATGGTAAGGCAGTATATGGATATTTGCGACACATATTCCTGCAAGGCAAAGGTATACCCGAAAATGAGCGGGTGCATGAAGAAAATAGGCAGCCCCGACCTGCTTATTCTTTTTACCGGAACGGTATCGCACAAAATGGTGAAATGCGCGCTGAATGATATTAAGGGCAAAAAGACTACTGTTGCGCGCTCACACTCAAGCTCGGCGGTGGCGCTTAAAAGTATACTGGCGGAGCATACCGCGGGAAAATAGACTTTAACCCGGTTTTTAAATTTTATTTTTCTTTTTTATCCTCGGCAGCGCGCGTTATGGCGGCGCTGCCGAATTTTTTGCGCAGTTTGTAAACCGAATCTTCGATTTTTTCCTCAATTTCCCGTTTTTGGAAATTTCCGAAAATATCCTCCTGCACCGCCGTTTGGTATTCTTTAAGATTAATTGCCCTGAGCCCCACCGAACGCAGCGGCTCTGAAAAACCGAAATGCTCCCTTAAAAGAGTCATGCCGCGCTCGGCAATTGCTTTTGCGCCGTTTACCGAATCGGGAAAGCTACGGCTGTACTCCTTAACCGAAAGCGAGGTATTGCGTATATGCACCTGCACCCCGCCCGCATACAGCCCGTGTTCGCGCAGCGTATCGGATATTTCACGCGCCAAAAACAAAAACATTCCCCAAATTTCATCGGGCGTTTTAAAATCCGACTGCCGCGTTACCGAGCGGCCTATGCTTTTAGGCACGCTCTTTTCATCCTGCCGCGCAACGGGCGAATTATCCTCTCCCAAGGCGTACCGCTTTAATTCAAGCCCGTTTTTCCCGAGCAGGCGCTCAAGCGTTTCGGCGGAGCAAACGGCGGCGTCCCCTATTGTGCAAACTCCGCAGGAGCGCAGCTTTTCGGTTGTTTTCCGTCCGGCAAAAAGCAGGTCGGAAACAGGCAGCCGCCATATTTTATCCTTAAAATTATCGCGGGATATTACGGTCACGCCGTCGGGCTTTTTCATATCCGACCCAAGCTTTGCGAAAACCTTGTTAAAGCTGACCCCCACCGAAACGGTAATACCGAGCTTCTGTTTTATTTCGCGGCGTATCTTGTTTGCTATCTCTTCCCCGCTGCCGAAGAGCAGACGGCTCCCGGTTACGTCAAGCCAGCATTCGTCTATGCCGAACGGCTCTATCATATCGGTATATTCTTCGTAAATTTTGTGGGCTTTCTTTGAGTATTCCTTATATTTATCCATAAGCGGCGGCAGAATTACAAGGTCGGGGCATTTTGCCTTTGCCTCGAAAATTGCCTCGGCGGTTTTTACCCCGCAGCGCTTAGCCGCCTCGTTTTTCGCAAGCACAATGCCGTGCCGCTGCTCCTTATCGCCGCAAACCGCAACCGGCAGAGAGCGAAGCGTGGGGTTGAAAAGCAGAGAGACCGACGCGAAAAAATTATTCAGATCGCAGTGCAGAATTACTCTGTCTTCCATTCTTCCCCACCCTTTCAGAACATTTGTTCAATAAATATTATAGCCTATTTTCACCCTCTTGTAAAGCCGAAAATTTTTCAAGCGCCATGCGGTGCAGGCGCTCGGTCTGGCGCTGGCTGTAATTTATTATAAAACCTATTTCCGAAAGCGTTTTCCCGAGAACATATTTAAGGTACAGTATTTCGGAAAGCACGCCACCGTCGGTCATTTCGATTTTTTCCTCAATTTCGCGCCGAAGATTTTCAGCCCCCGCTATCTGCGCCCTGTATTCTTTTTCCTTTTCGGGGCAAGCGGCTATCTGACCCTCAAGCCTTTGAATTTTAGCATGCTGCAAAAGGTAGAGGGAAAGATATTTTTTAGCTTCTTTCCTCATTTTTCCCCGACCCCCGGCAAAATATAGGCGACATATTCGCCGTAGGTGTAATCCGTGCCGTGTGCCCTGTTATATTCCTCTGTTTCCTTTATTATCCGGCTTATCGGGTTGGCGTTCGCCAGCTTTCGGCGAATCCGCTCCCTGCGCCACATTTCCTCGCCTCGTCTGCGGCAGGCGTCGCTGCAATACTCGTTGCCGGAAGATGTCAGCTTTGCGCCGCAGCAGCGGCAATGCGTAAGATTTTTTTCGTGTATATTGGTGCTTTTGCAAAACGGGCAGCAGCGTTTTTCCTCAAAGGGCGGCGAATTAAAGCCGTGGGTTTCGGTGTAAGTATCGGGCTTTTCAAACTGGCTGCCGCAATCGGAACAAATTAACATTTTTCATACTTCCTTTCTTTGTCTACACTATAAAGAAAGAAAACGCACCGCAGTTTGTAAACGTCAATAAACAAAATATATTAAGTTTATTTATCCTTTCTTAACAAAATGCGCGCCGCAATAGCATATAATATATTTATAAAATGAAAGGAGCGGAAATATGGATTTCAGATACAGGCTTATGCGGTTTATGTCCGGCAGAAACGGTCCCGACGAGCTTTTCGCGGTTATATTTGCGGTTTCTGTTATTATGTCGGTTATCAATATTTTCGTACGTTCCTACATTTTGCAGATTGCGGTTTACGCCGTAATGCTGTTGGCGCTGTACCGTCTTTTCTCCCGCCGAACTGACCGCAGAAGACGGGAAAACGAAAAATTTTTGTCGCTTCTCGGCGTATTTAAGCGTAAAAAGAACCTCCACGAGCAAAAATGCGCCGATAAATGCCACATATATAAAAAATGCCCCAATTGCAAAGCGGTTCTGCGCCTGCCTAGAAGACCGGGCGTGCATAAAACCGTCTGCCCGAAATGCGGCAAAGAGTTTACCGTAAGGGTACGCAAATGATAAAAATACCGCTGCGAAAATTCTTAGCCGTACATATTCCCGCGGCAATAATTATTGCGTTATATGTAATATTGCCTGTCGGCTGCCCAATAAAATACTTTCTGCACATCGATTGCCCCGCCTGCGGCAGCACAAGAGCAATCATTTCGCTTTTAAGGGGCGATATACATTCGTATTTCACCTATAATCCCATGGCTCTGCCGCTTCTTTTTGCCGTGCTTTTTGCACTGCACAGAAAACTTTTTAATCTGAGCCGCCGCACCGAAATGCTGATTATAATTTCCATAGCCGTATGTGTATTTATTGTATATATTTTCAGAATAATATTTATGCAATAAATATATGCGAAAAATGTATTTTTTTGTTGTAATTTTCTGTTCTATATAGTATAATGGATTCATAATCTAAAATATAAGGGGATATGGATTATGGATCAGAACAAAGTAGATATGTATGTCATGACAAACCAGAAGTATTTTCCGGCAGAGAAAATAATGTATCTCAAGGAAAAGCTTGCCGCAATGGACGAGAATAAGTTCACAATGGTTTCCACAGTTGAGCTTAAAGACCCAACAACAATTCTGTTGGTTTCCATTTTCTTAGGGACACTCGGAATTGACCGTTTCATGCTGGGCGATACCGGAATGGGAATACTTAAACTTCTTACCGGCGGCTGCTGCGGAATACTTACCATTATCGACTGGTTTACAGTTTCTAAAAAGACTAAAGAGCTTAATTTCAATAACATTATGACGGTTCTTTAAAGCAAAAAATTGCGGCGTTTGCATTGCAAACGCCGTTTAAATCTGTCAATAAACTCTAAAGTCTATTTTTGCGGCGTTCACGCCGCATTTTTCGTTTTTCCCATGCCTGCGCGGCGGAAAAACACCTTGTAAGCGAAAAATAGCTTTAAAAGCTATTTTTCAAGAACACTGGGGTGGTATTGGCGGAGCATAACAACCGACTGCCGCCTGTGGCGG
>URGH01000095.1 GCA_900547305.1 uncultured Oscillospiraceae bacterium
TGTAAGGAGATGATTTTCGTGTGTTCGCAAAGCAAGCTTAACAGTATATTAAGTAAAATAGCAGAGGTTGCAAAAAATACCTTTGGTAATAATTTGCAGGCTGTTATTCTATACGGCTCATATGCCCGCGGCGATTATGATGACGCCTCGGGCATAGATATAATGATAATTGCGGATGTTGACCGCGGGGATCTGTTCAGATATGAAAAGCCGATTATAAAGGCAACAAGCGAATTGGGGCTTGAAAATGATGTGGTCATTACCGCAACCCTAAAGGATAAGAAGACATTTGAGCAGTATAAAAACGCACTGCCTTTCTATCAGTCTGTATTAAAGTAGGGCGTTTAGGTTGCCGTTTGAAGAGCAGATATCTATTTCAAAGCTCCGTTTGGATATTGCAAAGGAACGGCCTTAGCTATGCCGATGAAATTCTGAAAATCGGGGATTATAAAACGGTTGCCAACCGTTCGTATTATGCTGTGTTTTCTGCAATGAGAGCTGTTTTGGCACTTGATTCGTTTGATTCCAAAAAGCACTCGGGGATTATAGCAGAATTCAGAAGACGCTATTTGAAAACCGAAATATTACCTAAAGAATTATCCGAAACAATTGATTCATTGGTCGAGATAAGACAAGGAAGCGATTATGACGATTTTTATATTGTTTCAAAGGAAGAAGTAACATTGCAATTGAAGAATGCCCGCCTTTTCGTAACAGAGGTTGAAAAATATTTAAAAGGAGCATATCGGTAAAAACCGTAAAAAAATTTCCATAAAAATGAGTGACATACTTGAAAGAAGGCGTTTTGCGATGATAATCTTGACAATAAATATGTTATTGTTATAGGACCTGTTGCAAATGATGATTTGGCATTGCTTTTCAGGCAGTTCAGCAACGGGATGATAGAAATAGATACTCTTATTCGCGAAATGAAATATAAGAAATTGACCGATCGGTATTCCTTCCATATAGAAAAGGGCTTACAGTTTTAAAAAAAGTAAGGGGAATACAATGTCTAAGACAAAACAGTTAATGGAGCTGGCAACTCAAGATATTATTGCCGAGCTTGCGGATAAAAGAAATTAAGAAATCGCCGATGCTATGAATATTTTTTACGGATCGGAATTTTGCAAAAAGCTATATGACGAGTCAACAGGACTGTATTCCGAAGGAACGAGGTATTTGTACGGTCTGTTGGAAAATGAGCTTGAAAACGGCAGAATTGTTCAAAATGAAATATAAGTCAGACACCGTCTGTTCCTGAAAACGGGAGAGACGGTGCTTTTTATGCCGCTAAGGGATTTAAGTTTGATTTTTTGCTATATACCTTTTTTTGCCCGATATTTTCGGTACCGTGTAGGGGTTATGCCGGTAACCGCTTTAAATTCACGGCAAAAATGGTAAACGCTCGAAAAACCGCAATCATACGCTATATCCGTAACCGGCTCGGCAGTTTCGCAAAGAAGTCTGCCGGCTTTTTTTATTCTCATTTCAAGAATATATTGCTTAGGCGTTTTGCCGTATTTTTTCTTAAAAAGCCGACGCATATAGCTTTCGCTGATTTCTGCCGCCGTGGCCGCTTTTTCGTTATCAAGCTCCGGATTATAAAGGTTTTCGGAAATGTAGTTAACGGCGGGGATTATTGCGCTGTCGGTATACAGCTGTTCTGACAAAAGCCTGTCGAGAATATCGTAAAAAACACTTAGAGCCTTAAGCTCTCTGCGGGAAAAATCAAGCTCGCGCAGCTTTTCAAAATCTTTAATGTAATCACTGTTGTTTTGCAGCGGAATTATTATAAATTCGTCGGTAAACGGTTCGGCACATTTAAAGTTTACAAGCGGAAACGCTCCGCCTGAATTATTGTACAGCTCATAGGTCGCACCCGCCGGCAAAAAAATCGCACAGTCCTTATCCGAAACAAACCTTTTGCCGTTATGTGTATATGTGATTTTACCTTCTTTGCAAAAGGAAAGTCCGAAAAACGGTCTGTTTGTTATTTTCATACGTCTGCCTGTAGGAGCTAAAACCGTAATTACCTCGGATATTTCGGTAACTTTAATTTGCTCTAAGCTTGCCATTTTCATCACCCTTAATGCAATTATACCGATTTCGCAAATAATTTCAAGCTATATGATAAAATTTGTTCCGAAAATGTTAAAACAGTCCCGTTTTCCGCATTGACTTAAATGCTGTTTACATTTAAAATTTAAGAAAAATGCGAAAGGATTGTTGTATATGAACTTTTCAGGTAAAACGGCGATAGTTACGGGCGCGGCTTCGGGTATGGCGTTGCTCTTCTGCAAAAAATTTGCCGACCTCGGCGGAAATGTTGCTATGACCGATATAAACGGCGGCATACTGACGGAAAAGGCTGCGGAGATTAACGCCGAAAATCCGGGCAAAGCGCTTGCGGCCGTGTGCGACGTGCGAAAATACGAAGAAGTATGCGCGGTGCGCGACCTTGCGGTTAAGACATACGGCAGTATTGACGTTATGGTAAATCTTGCGGGCGGGGCGGAAACGAGAATACTGCGTGCTTCGGGCGAATTTCCCGATATTCCGATAGAGGTTTACGATTGGGGAATAGACGTTAATCTTAAGGGACAGTTTTATTTTGACCATGCCGTTATGAAGCAGATGCGCGAGCAGAAAAGCGGAGTTATAATCAATATCGGCTCTATAACCGGCGAGGAGGGGTGCGCTACAAATGTTGCATATTCAACCTCAAAAAGCGGAGCTATGAACGGACTTACAAAATCGCTGGCGCTGTACGGCTCGAAGTACAGCATTCGCTGCGTTTGCGTATCTCCCGGACCCGTTCTGACACGCCCCGGTATGGCGGCTATGAAAACCGCTCTCGGCAGGGCGGCGGAGCCTGAGGAGCTTGTTAATATGCTGCTTTACGCGGCGTCGGACGAGGGAAGCTTTCTTGACGGAGTAAACATACTTATGGACGGAGGGCGCAATATAATGCGCAATAAGGACTGATATGAGTAAATTTTTGATAGAAGACAGACCTACGCTTACCTGTATGATTCAGGCAAGAACGCCCGAGCGCGTAAGCGAGCTTATAAAAAAGGGTCTTGACGGCGGAACAGACGCATTTGCAATTCAAATTGACCAGCTTGAAAGAGAATACCGCACCGAGAGCTGTTACAGAGTGCTTTTTGAAAAAATGGGCGGCAAGCCTGTTTATGTTACCGATTACCGTAATAATATGAGCACAGGTATGACCGACGGTGAGCTTGCCGACGAGCTGCTTACGCTTGCAAAAAGCGGAGCGGCGCTTGTTGACGTTATGAGTGATCTTTATTGCCCTTCAAAGGACGAAATAACAAGGGACTCTGCGGCGGACGCGAAACAGCGCGAGCTTATAAACAAAATTCATTCTTACGGTGCCGAGGTGCTTATGTCCTCACATACCTACCGTTTTCTGAATTTTGACGAGGTACGGGAAATTGCAAAAATACAGTCAGACCGCGGCGCCGATATTGTAAAAATAGTTGCGGCGGCAAGCTCGGAAAGAGAGCTGTATGAGATTTTTGAAACGACGGCGCGCCTTAAAAACGAAATAGAAAAGCCGTTTTTGTTTTTGTGCGTCGGAGAGTATTGCAAAAAGCACCGTCTTACCGCACCGATTATTATAAACGGTATATACTTATGCGTTGCCGAGCAGGACGAATTTTCAACGCCCGCTCAGCCGCTGCTTAAAACCGCAAAAGCAATGACAAATTTAATATACGGGGGATAAATATATGAAAGCGATACTTGTAAATGACGACAGATCTTTAAGATGGGATAACGTTCCCGACCCGATTTTGGGCAATGATGACTGCCTTGTAAAAATAGAGGCGGCTGCGCTTAACCGCGCGGACTTAATGCAAAGAGAGGGCGATTATCCGCCCCCGCCCGGTTGCCCCGAATGGATGGGTCTTGAAATAGCAGGAACTATTGTAGAAATAGCGGACGGCGCAAGGGAAAAGTCTAACTGGAAAATAGGCGATAAGGTTTGCGCCTTGCTCGGCGGCGGCGGTTATGCCGAATATGCGAACATTAAGTACGATATGCTTATGCCGGTGCCCGAAAACTGCTCAATGGTAGAAGCGGCGGCAATGCCCGAAGCCTTTGCAACGGCGTACCTTAACTTATTTATTGAGGGCGGAATTAAGCCGGGCAATACCCTACTTATGAATGCGGGCGCGTCGGGGCTTGCAAGCGTTATAATACCGATGGCCAAGGCGTTCGGTGCAAGGGTTATAACCACGGTATTAACGGACGAAATTGCAAACAACATAAAGCATTTAAACGCCGACCGCGTTGTGGTTACAACAAAGGAGGATATTTCCGAGGTTTTAAAGGAAGAGCTTGAAAGCGGTCACGGGGTTGATGTTGCGATAGACTGCTTAGGCGGCGAAATAATGGGCAAGTGTATTCATTATTTAACCCACGGCGCGCGCTGGATTATGATAGCGGCTCTGGCGGGTCAAAAAACCGAAATAGACCTTAAAAATATCTATGTCAGAAACGTGAGAATAATCGGTAGTACTCTCCGGTCAAGAACGTCCGAGGTTAAGGCACGGATTTTAGCAAGCCTTGTGCGTGATGTATGGCCCAAGGTATCATCGGGAGAAGTAAGACCGACGATATACAAGGTTCTTCCCATAACCGAGGCCGAGGCGGCGCAGGATATACTCTACCGCGGCGAAAATGTCGGCAAGGTTGTTTTAACGGTAGGCTGACGAATTAACAAGTATTTTAACATCAAAACGCGGGAAAAACATTATAAAGGTTGCAAAGGCGCTTGAAGTCAGTACGGATTATTTGTTGACGGGAGATATAGTGGATAAGGATATGCTTATACTGGCAGATAAGCTGCGCAGTCTATCACCGAAAATGCTCAGGATTGTTGAAAATATTATTGATGAGTGTGCGAAAATTTAAAATGTCGGTGAATGACGGGAGTTTAACAGATTATAATCATACTGCCGGGAACATTTGTAAGCTTACAGAATATAATGTATTGGTATTACTTGAATGTCTCGGTATATACTAAAAAGTGCATTGGATTTTATGGACTGAAATACTTGACAAATGATTTCATAAGCTGTATAATCTAAATGCAAGGGAAGTAACTTAGTGTGCTTTCCGTGGCGTTGAAACAACAGGCTGTTTCAAGTCGCAGTTTGTTGCGGAGCTGGATCGAGGGTTTGACATTTCCTCAACTTGAATAGGCAGTAATGCCGAACGAAAAACCGGAACCATATAACAGCGGGTGTATCTCAGCCCATAAGTGAGAAACTTATTAAGTGAGCTTCTCTTGGCTCAAAGCAAGAAAGTTAAAAGCGAGCGTTTCGCTGCTCCGAATGCGAGTGTAACAAAGGGGCAATATTCTTGCCCCTTTGTTGTATTGAGAAAACCACCTGCTTAGCCGGTAGTTATGATTATTTGTGAGGAAGTATGAAGAATATAGAATTTTATGAAGTAAATAATGCTTATATAGATTATCTTTTACCGTATGCGCCGCATTTGTTTCATAACAAAAAGCCGGGGCAGCACAATGAGCGCAAGTATATCGGCGTAGTGTTACATATTAACGATAACGCTTATTTTGCTCCGTTATCCTCATATAAATCTAAGCATGACGCAATGAAAGAAAAACTGGATTTTCTAAAGATAAAAAAATATGCTGTTATTAATCTTAACAATATGTTCCCCGTACCCGAGTCCGAATACAGCTATGTTAAAATCGGCGAAGAAAAGAACGATAAATACAGGTCGCTTTTACAGGCTGAATACCGTTATATAAAGTCAATTCAAGGAAAGATAAGGAAAAATGCTTTAGAGGTTTATAAGCATAAGATTAAAAACGGTGATTCAACCGGTTTGGCTAAAAGGTGTAATGACTTTATTGAATTAGAACGGCTTTGTAAGGAATATAACGAATAAAACAATTATGAATCGGTCTTTTTACCACGGCACGACAAATTGCCGAGAAATTACCTCAGCAAAACACCGCCTATCCCGATTGGGACAGACGGTGCTTTTTTATGCCGCTAACGGCATTTCCATTTGGTTCTTAACGGCTCTGAGTGACAATTCCTGCGACTGCATTTGCAGCAGCGAAAAGTCTTTGTCAAGGTCATCAAGCCGGCGTTTGAGCACCTGTTCGTAGGTTGCCTTTTTAGCCTTTAACGCCTCAATCTTTTTGAGCCAGCGGTTAATAACCGCAGCAGATGAGCAGCCGTTGTCAATGAAGTGCTGGATTCGCTCCTCGTAGGTTTCAATATCTCTTTTGTAATTCATATAAAATTCAGCCGTCATTTTCTCGCGCTGCTTTTCATCATTTGCCACGAACATACTGTTTGAAGAAACATTACCCGCGTTCAGATTGCATTTTGAAAGCGCCTCAATGTAATCCTCAAATATGTTGAGCAGCGGCATATGAATGCTCGGAATAAAATACAGATTACCGTGAATGTTAATTTTCACCGCCTGCATTTTTTCCAGTAAAAACTGTACCACCGAATCTACATGATCGGTATTGTAACAGCTTTTGAAGCGCTCATAAAGCGTGAGCGCCCGCTCGCAGTATTGCGCCGCGTCAATCTCCGGGTCATATTCGGTATTGTCGTAGAACATTTCCTCGGTTTCACGCTTAAAGGCTATGTTTGCAAGCTTTTTGTAATTGTTGGTTGTGGAATCAAGCGTTTCCTTTACAAGCTCGCGGCAGATAATATCCGATGTATCCTGTTTATTGTCTCTGCAATAAATACGGTAGATATGCGTGCCGCAGGCGTCCTTTTCCGCTATGCGGCCCTTAAGCGCCGTTGTAGCGTAACGGTATGCGCTTGCCGCAGATTCGCGAGCGGGCTTTACCTTCGGCAAATTAAAGGCGTTTCCAAGCTCTATAAATTTGTCCTTCGGTATTAAAATGTTTGCGGTGGAATAATAGAGCAGCTTGCCTATTATTCCGTCGTTTCCTTCGTTTACTCCCATATATGACTGCATTTCCGGCATATTTGTTTCCTCCAGTATCAGATATAATTAACACTCGGCAATATCCACATATTTGCGGATAATATCAAGAGCGTCATCATAGCTCCGTGCATTATTGAACTCGGCTTTCAAAGCGGCAATCTGTTCTTTTGCGTCAAAAAGGTTATATGCTTTAATTGCATTAACCGCAGCAGCAAGAATAAAATAAATATTGCCGTCAGGCGAGTTAAAATCAATGCGGATTTTAGGCTTTGTTCTAAAATTGCTCATAGCTTTCACCTCGAAAATCTTCCGGTACATAAGGCTCGGTATCGGTACAGCTTATCCGCAGACCTATCAATGTGCCGGGTTCTAAAACGAGCTTTCCGTCATAATAAAGCCGCCGGGCTTTAGATACAGCATCCTCGGGACTGTCGGCTGTAACCGGGAAAGTCTCGGTTACAGTCTCCTCAATACGAATGTTATAGCTTTGAGCCATTGTTCTGTTCCTCCTTTATTTTTTCTTC
>URGH01000096.1 GCA_900547305.1 uncultured Oscillospiraceae bacterium
TTGAAAAACCGCTGAATAAGCGGTTTTTCGCTTACAAGGTGTTTTTCCGCCGCGCAGGCACGGGAAAAACAAAAAAATGCGGCGTGAACGCCGCGAAAATAAAATTTGGGATTTATCGACAAACTGAGAGTTATGCCTAAGATTTCTTTTAGGCGTGGCGGCGCATTACCGTTTTAAATAACGTTCCTTTCCCCACCAATCGGGCATTAATTCTTTAAGGGTAACGGTTTTTCTGCTACCGTAATCCACCATAATTTCCGTGTTTTCGTTTTCTTCGCTCAACTGATACAAAAATTCGCGGCACGCTCCGCACGGCATACCGCTGCCGCCCCCGAACGGGGCTTTATCGCGAAAAGCAATAAGCCTTTTTATTTTCGTCTGACCGCTGTTAACATACATATTCAAAGCGGCAACGCGCTCTGCGCACAGGTTCATTACACCGCTGCACGCTTCAATACAAAAGCCCGTATAAATTGTGCCGTCACCGCTTTCCAAGGCGCACACAACGTGATGCGCGTATACAAAAGGCGTTACATCCTCCGGGTGATATTCCTTTTCCGCCGCCTTATAAAGCCTTTCCCATATATCCATATTTTTCCTACTCCGTTTACTTATATAATTCTTTCCAGTGCTCTTTGGTCATTACATTTGTATGACCCACACGCACCTCGTTCAGCAACGGCACGGGAACGTCATTACAGGTATGGTGGTATACAAAGCCGAGCTTTTCCTGCACCCTTGCGGATTTTCGGTTTCCGTCATAATATCCGCACCATATTGTATTCATTCCGAGCTCCTCAAACCCATGCCGTAAAATCTCCTTTGCCGCTTCAGTCATATAGCCTCTGCCCCAAAACGGCTTGCCCAGCCAATAACCCAGTTCGCATTCGTCATCGCGCTCGGTCATATCGGTATGTCCGTTTAATTTCAGCTCGATAGCACCTATCGCTTTCCCGTTTTCCTTTTCGCAAATCGCATAGCACTCGGCGCCGTCGAACACATTTCTTATTACGTCCAGGCTTTCCTCAACCGAACTGTGCGGCGGCCAACCCGCAATGGGCCCCACTTCCGGGTCGCGGGCATATTCAAACATATCTTCCGCGTCTGTCTCTTCCCATTTTCTAAGTATCAATCTTTCTGTTTCCATTATTAAAAGCGTCTCCTTACACACCCGCAAGCGCAAGAAATTTTTTATCCGACTGTATGGCATGAGTTACAAATTTTCCGTCACGGAACAGCGCATATGTCGTAACCGGCGCGGGTACGCTTTGCGCCTGCTCTTTAGTTGTAATATGTATTACTTTAAACGGAATACCGTGCTCCGCCGCCGTTTGCTGCACCCGCGGCACCCAATAATAGGTAAATGGGCATTGGTCGGTGTAGTAAAGAACAAAGCCATCCCCCGCCGCTTTCGGGTGCTTTGCGCACGCCTTGAACTCAGGCGGCGCGGCGTTCGGCTCAAGCGGCAGATACATCAGATTAATCCCGCACTCCGAAGTATCGGCAACTATGAAGCCCTTGTGCGCCATATATTTAGGGTCGGAAAGAAATTCTCTTTTCCTGCCGTCCGCCGAGAGAATACATATTCCCTTTTTCCCCTGCGCCTTTGCGTCGCGTATACATTCGTTCATAAGGTCGTTTGAATAGCCGTGGCCTTTCATTGAACCTGCAATCCACAGGCAGTTAATATAGATATATCCCTCCGCCTCAATCGGTACCCACGCATTTTCCGCCGCAATGTACTCAATAAAGCACTTGCCGCGCTCCTCGCTTCGGTAAAAAACGAGTCCGTCATCAAACCGCTGCTTCATCCATTCCTTTTTTGCAAGACTCTGTTTACCCGACATAGCGCAGCAAATATGCTCTTTATCAATATTATCTTTCGTTATTTTTATGTAGTTCATTTTCGTTATCTCCCGTTAAGTATTTTTAATTTCCGCTTTCTCTAAGCTCCGCGCCGCAGCGGCAAAGCAAGGAAACAATAATAAATACTACGCCCAAAGCAACATTTGAATATATGTTTGAGTCAACTTTACTTTCAATATCCGTAAATCCGGAAATAACGCCCTCAATTAAAACTCCCGCCGCATTGCAGAAAACGGAAACGGCAATCGCCAAAATACCGAGCCGCTGCAATTCCTTTGCCCCTATGATGGTGAACGGCGTTTCCGCCAGCAGCTCGTTTTTGAAGTATACCTCGGCAAACTTAGCCACAACCGCCTCGCCGGCACATACAATCATCCAGCCCGAAAGCGCCGCGGCAAAATTTGCGGCATTCACGCCCATATCGCTGAGTATTGTGCCGTGCACTTTAATATTGCCTATTACCGCCAGTGCGTCCTTACCGAAAGCAAGGCTTATAAGCCCCGCCGCACCGCTGAAAAAGCCGATAACGGAAAAAATAAATGCTATTTTGCTTAGTACCTTTCCGATTTTGGAAAGTGTTTGAATGTTTTTTAATGAATTCATTGTGTTTTCTCCATTTTTACAACCAGCACTGTTTGTGCTTTCATTGATATTTTTTGCACCCCATAACCGTATGCAGGCAATTCTTTTTTGTATTTCAAAAATGAATGGTCAAGCGGTACGCCCGCAATCTGCTCTAATTCTTCAAATGTGAGTGTAAGCCGCGGCTTGCCGCATGCCTGTATGTATTCCCAAAGCGCGCCGTATTTGCTCATACCTCATTTCCCCATATTATTTCGGTTCTGAAAATTAAGCGCACCGATAAGGCAGCCGAACGCGCCTATACCGAGCAATACCGCATAAAACCATAATTTCATAAAAGCAAAAATGCAGCCCGCAAGCAACAGCAAAACGCCTGCGGCTACCAATAATCTTACCGCCGTATTCATCTTTCCTCACCCGTTTCGGATTTCACAAGCAGCATCATAGCCCGAAATTCGGTTGACAGCATCTGCCCGAGCTTTTCCTCGGAAAATCGGCAGACCCGCGTAGCGCACAGCGCGCCTACGCCGAAACTATATATCCAAACATTTTCAAAAAGCAGCCTTGCCTCGCTCTCGCTCATACCGTATTCCTTGCGTATAAGCCCGATACAGGTTTCCGCCGTCGGGCCGAGCTCACCGAATACATCGTCAAAGCTGACGGCGTTTCTGTTTTCCCGCATAAACAGCAGCTGATACAGCTTTGGCTCTCTTGCGCCGAAAAGCACCATCTGCATGCCAACCTGCTTAAAAAGCGGCATATCGGGCAGCTTTTGCTTCGCAAAGCCCTCAAACCGGCGCATAGCGGCGTTGCGTACCTCGTCCTGCACCTCTTTCATGCCGGTAAACACCGTAAATATAGGTCTTGCCGAGGTGCCGAGCGCCTCGCCCAATTCCTTGGCGGTTAACGCTTCCGCTCCCTTTTGCGACACGATTTCAAGTGCTGCCTGCACTATTTCTTCCTTGGTAAACTTAGGTTTCGGCGGCATATATATCACCCTTGCTTTTAAAAATGTGTGTTTTGCAACGTGCGTTTTAAAACGTTAATTTTAGTATACTGCCGTTTTTGCATTTTGTCAAGTAAATTTTAAAAAATGCGGTTACTATTGCCTATTCCTCAATATTGACAAAAAGATATATTTGCACTATAATTAACATATACCCCTTAGAGTATGGAGGATGCTTTATGAAACAATGTATGGACGCGGAAAATCTGCACCGCAGATTAAAAAAAATTATCGGACAGGTGCAAGCCATTGGCCGTATGGTGGATGAGGATGTACCATGCGAAGAGGTTCTGTCGCAGATCAACGCCGCAAAATCCGCTTTGAACGGCTGCGGAAAGGTTGTTCTTGAGGGGCATATCAATCATTGCGTCCGTGACGGTATTCAGCACGGCGACGCGGATAAAACCATTGAGAGCTTTACAAAAGCCGTAGAGCGTTTTGCAAATATGCAGTAAATTTGATTGCGTCGGAAAAAGTCGGTCTAAATGACCGATTTTTTTATTTTTACTCTTGATAACCTATACCCCTATATGTATAATATACATATACCCCATACGGTAAAGAAAGGAGTTTCTCGTCTATGAAACGGGTTACGGAAAGGCTGGAGCGTCTTCTTGCTCTCGGCGGAATTAAAAAGGATATTATTTTGCTTACAATTTCCGGCGCCGCAGTTATTTGCAGTCTTCTGAAATTCCAGCCGCTGCCCTTTGATACGGCATGGCTGGCAATCGTGCTGTGCGGCATACCTATTATTTTGGAAGCTGTGATTGGATTAGTTACCGCGTTTGACATAAAGGCGGATGTGCTGGTTTCCCTTGCGCTTATAGCCTCGGTCTGTATCGGAGAAATTTTTGCCGCAGGTGAGGTTGCCTTTATTATGCAGCTTGGCGCATTGCTTGAAGAGCTGACCGTAGCAAGAGCCAAAGCGGGTATTGAAAAGCTGGTTCACCTAACCCCGCAGACGGCGCGGGTGCTGCGAAACGGAAAAGAGCAGATAATCCCTGCCGAACAGGTAAAGGTAGGCGACCGTATTCGTGTACTTCCGGGGGAAAGTATTCCGGTGGACGGAATTATAGTTTCGGGGCAAACCTCCATAAATCAGGCGGTTATGACAGGTGAATCCCTGCCTGTTGACAAGACAGTAGGCGATACCGTATCCAGCGGCACGGTAAATCAGTTCGGCGCATTTGAAATGGAAGCCGAAAAGGTCGGCGAGGACAGCTCGATTCAGCGTATGATACGGCTTGTGCAATCGGCAGACGCGGGCAAAGCGAAAATTGTAGGTATTGCCGACCGCTGGGCAACCTGGATTGTGGTAATAGCCTTGAGCGCCGCCGTTCTCACATGGCTGATTTCGGGGCAGATCATCCGCGCGGTTACAATTTTGGTAGTGTTCTGCCCCTGCGCGTTGGTTTTGGCAACGCCCACGGCAATTATGGCGGCAATAGGCAACGCCGCAAAGCACGGTTTTCTTGTCCGCGAAGGCGACGCTTTGGAGCGGCTTGCCAAGGCAAGCATAATTGCTTTTGATAAAACCGGCACACTGACCTGCGGCACGCCCGAGGTTGTTGCGGTAGAAAGCGTTACGGAATTCTTTGACAAAAACGACGTCTACCGACTGGCGGCGTCTGTGGAGCAATTTTCCGAGCATCCGCTTGGGAAAGCGATTGTAAGTTGCTATAAAAAGATCGGTGAAACACCCGCCGCGGCAACGGATTTCCGTATGATTCCCGGGCGGGGCGTATGCGCTACGGTAAACGGTAAAGCCGTTTGCGCGGGTAACGCCGATTTACTGCATGAGTGCGGCGCCGAATTTGCGCCACCGACGGATGCAGAAGCACATATTAAACAGGGCTGCACCGTTATTTATGTGGCGGCAAACGGCAGTTTTATCGGTTTTATTGCCCTATCCGACACGCTGCGCAGAGAAAGCGCGGCAACAATAAGCGCCTTATCGGAGCTTGGCGTGCAGCCCGTTTTACTCACGGGGGATAATGAAAACGCCGCAAAAGCCATTGCCGATAAGCTGCATATCCGTGAAGTGCGGGCAAACTGTCTGCCGGAAGACAAGCTGAAATATATAGGCGAATATCAGAACAAAAATATGTCCGTTTGTATGATAGGCGACGGCGTAAACGACGCCCCGGCGCTGAAAAAAGCCGATGTCGGCATTGCAATGGGCGGCGTAGGCAGCGATATTGCCGTAGACGCGGCTGACATTGCGCTTGTGGACGACGAGGTAAAGGAACTGCCGCATCTTACGGCGCTGTCAAAACGGATGATGACGACTATAAGGATTAATATGACCTTTTCCATGGCGCTTAACTTTATTGCCGTTGCGCTTGCGATTATAGGCACACTGAACCCGGTAGTCGGCGCTTTGGTACATAACGCAGGCTCGGTGCTTGTAATTACAAACTCGGCATTTTTATTAAAATGGAGGAAAAAATAATGGCTGTTAAAATTATCGGACTCATAATCGGTATTCTTGTTCTTTGCGCGGGTATATACTACCTTGTCAAAGAAAAGCACGATCCGGAATCCAAAAAGATTTACACCGTTGTCAGTGTAATCGGCGGCATAGTCACCGCCGCATGCGCCGTGCTGCTGTTTATCTGAATGCACACACAAAATTTCAGAGCATATATCTTTACTATAAAAGGCAGCCCGGTTTCCGAACGAAACCGGGCTGCTGTGTATAATATGCAGTTAAAATTATCCGTACTTTATTTCAGCGGATCTTTCATCACAGCCCCGCTATATCGGCAAGCAGAGCGTCAACCTCTGCTCCGCTTGTTGCCCAGCTTGTGCAGAACCGCGCCACCGTTCCCTGCGGCGTTGTACTCATCTCCTCAAAGTAATAGCCCTGCGCAAGCGCTTTCCTTTGCTTATCGTTCAGTATTACAAACTGTTGGTTGGTAAAGCTCTCTGCCCAAAAAGGTATGCCCTTGGCTTTAAATGCCTTTTTAACCTGCATGGCATATTCATCGGCGCGTTTTGTTTTTTCAAAATACTCGCCGCTTTCAAGCATAATCGCAAATTGCAGACCCATAAGCCACCCCTTTGCCAGCACAGCGCCGTGCTGTTTCATATATGCCTTAAAGCGGTATTTAAGGGAGCTTTCGGTAATAATCAGCGCCTCGCCGAAAAGCGCGCCGCACTTTGTTCCGCCTATATAAAACACATCGGTCAGCTCCGCGAAATCCGCGAGAGTCAGGTCATTGCTTTCCGCACCCAAGCCGTAGCCCATTCTCGCCCCGTCAACAAACAGGTACATGCCGTATTTTTTACATACATCGCTTATCTCGCAAAGCTCCCGCTTTGAATAAAGCGTGCCCTTTTCGGTCGGGAATGAAAGGTACACCATCTTAGGCTCGGTCAGATATTCGGGAGCGCCGCCGTCGTAATACTCCGCCGCGCATGCGGCAATCTGCCCGGCGGTAATCTTGCCGTCGGTATTAGGCAGCTCAAGAATTTTGTGCCCCGTGTTTTCAACCGACGCTGCCTCGTGGCAGTTTATGTGCCCGGTATCGGCTGCGATAACGCTTTGAATAGGCGATAGCGCAGCCGCGATTGTAACGATATTTGCCTGTGTAGCCCCCGGGATAAATTTTATCAACGCGTCATCAGACGCAATCAGCTTTTTTATAACATTCTCCGCTCTGCGGCACCACTCATCCTCGCCGTAGCCCTGATAGCTTACGGAATTTACAGCGGCTAACTCTTTTAATACAGAGTCAAAAGCCCCGCGATTGTAATCGTTGTTAAACCGTATCATTTAATAGCGCTCCTCAAATAAATCCGAACCCGTTTACGGTTTAGGATTATATCATTTTATTTAAAACAACCTTGTATCTGCCGTTATCTGCAAAGAAAAAACCTACGCATTCAAGAGAACACGTAGGTTTTGTGTTGGCATCTACTTATTTTCCCGGGTAGCTTCCCGCCGAGTATCTTCAGCGCAAGCGAGCTTAACTTCCGTGTTCGGTATG
>URGH01000097.1 GCA_900547305.1 uncultured Oscillospiraceae bacterium
GTTACGATTAGTATAGCATAGAATTGTGATAATTTCAAGAGCGGCTTGCGAAAAGCTGCGAAAAAGCGGGACAGCCACTATAATTTGACTGTCCCGCCGTCCGTTATTTCACGGAGCGCTTTTTCTTTTTACCTACAACCGTAGCGCCGGAACGGCACCACAGGATAAATGCACGATTCCTTTTTATCAAGAAATCCCTATTTCTTTTATTTGTTGACAGCATCCTTTAGAATCTTTCTTGCTTGCGCCGGCTTCTTTTGCAACATCAGCAACAAAAATCATTCGTTGATTTAATTTATCACACCGAATCGTGAAAAATCTACCAATACAACAACACGGCGATATGATGTATACCGCCGTGTTGTACCTTTTTTACTTGCCAAAGCAAGAGCCGTATTTTATCTTAAAAGCACATCAAGTTAAGAAGCAACATCGCACCCTTTTCCAGCAGCAGTGCTTTTCCTCCCCCTTCTTCGACTTGTGTAATACTTCAACGCTTCAACCACAAACTCTTCAACCTGATCGTTCTGCAGCTCTTTGGGAATGTATGTGGATAATCGCTCATAAGAAAAACTGTATTTAGGCTTTTGATTTGGTTTTTCTTCATTCATAATTGCTTTGACCAAATCATAATTGAGTTTTCCCTGCTCAAAGGCCTTACGCATACGGATTGTTTGAGCATGAGACGGAAAAGCAGCCGTTTCATCAATCTGATCGACAACATCCCTTTGTGCTTCTTCATCAAGGTATGATAGTTCCACTGCGGGACACAGTTTGATTTTTTCCAGATCAACAAATTCCAACAGTTCCGAAACTAGGCTCGTCAATCGAATATATCTGCGAATTTGATCCTGGCTTTGTCCTTCCTGCTCAGCAAGGATCTGCCGTGATGTCTTCCTTGTCAACTTCTGTGCAACTTGCGCAGAAGTTAAATCAGAACGCTTTCCCTGCCTTTTCATAGCCTCAAGTTTCATTTTGTAGGCGAAGGCGCGTTCGCTTGGAAGGACCTTTGTTCGTTGACAGTTGCTGTCGACCATCATAATAATCGCTTCGTCATCGCTTGCTTCTACAATGTGGCGGCTATTTCGTCATGCCCTAAAAGGTCACAGGCATGTTTCCTGCGATGCCCGGAAATCAACTCAAACCGTTCAGCTTTTTTTCGTACAATAACCGGCGAAATCAAACCGTTTCTCCGGATACTTTCAGTCAGGTCCGACATTTCGTCATCATCGAAAACATAGAATGGGTGATTCGGAAAACCGTCAATTAATTTAATACTGACTTTTCGAATATCGGTTTCTAAGGCGGCAGTCTGTCCGTTTTTTTGTTTTTCGCTCATAAATAGCACCTTCCGTTTCGTTTTTTTGATAAAAGAAGTGCGTCTTCTCTTACCATCTTTGAATTCGTAAGAAAAGACGCTTCCTTTACCTCTGTGGGCACGATTTAAAGCAGTATCGACGGTTCAAGTCCTGTTATACCGAGAAAACCACAAATTGTTTGCCCTGAAAAGTGAATTTAGAAAGATGAGCAAAAAACACTGAAACCCCTTGAAAATCAAGGGGTTTCAAAGTGTGTTCCACATCGTGGAGTAATGATGGAGCTGCTAACCGGAATTGAACCGGTGACCTCGTCCTTACCAAGGACGCGCTCTACCATCTGAGCCATAGCAGCATTCGTATTTGCGACTTTATAAGTATACGATAAAACGCGGAAAATGTCAAGTAAAATTTTCACTGTTTTTATGCTTTTAAAATCCGGTTTCATAAATTGGTAAAATTAATATTCTTTTTCTTGACATAAGTCGGCAAAAATTATATAATAATGTTTATATGAGTTCTGCACTGCAGAATTTCATTTATTTTTATATGAGGTGGTTTTCTTATGGCAAAAGTAATTAAAATTACCGACGACGGACTGAAAAAGCTCGAAGAAGAGCTTGAATATCTTAAAACGGAAGGCAGAGCGGACATAGCCGAAAAAATAAAGGTTGCCCGCGGCTACGGCGACCTTTCCGAAAACAGCGAATACGATGAGGCGAAAAACGAGCAGGCGAAAATTGAGGCGCGTATAGTTGAAATTGAGGCTATGCTCAAAAACGTTGAAATAATCGAAGACGTTAAGGGCAACGCAAAATCCGTAGTTGTAGGCGTTAAGGTAAAGGTGCTTGACGAAGAGTACGGCGACGAATGTGAATACCGCGTTGTCGGCTCAACCGAGGCAGACCCCCGCAACGGCAAAATATCCGATGAATCCCCCGTGGGTAAAGCTCTTCTCGGCAAAAAAATCGGCGAAGAGGTTATAGTTGAAGCCCCCGGCGGAGAATTCAAGCTTAAAATTTTAGGCATTTCAAAATAAAAACAGACGTTTAATATTCGCCGCTTATGCGGCAGAAAAGGAGTAGCTTATGGCGCAGAACAACACCGCTAATACCGAGCAGGACCTTAACGAAATATTGAGATTAAGGCGTGAAAAGCTCGCCGCCTTAAAGGAAGCGGGAAACGACCCGTATACGGTAACAAAATACGATTTTGATTCCGATTCCGAAACGATTAAGAATAATTATGACGAGTTTGAGGGCAAAACCGTAAAAATTGCGGGCAGAATTATGTCGCGCAGAATAATGGGCAAGGCAAGCTTTGTGGGTCTTGCCGATTGCAGCGGTAAAATTCAGCTCTATGTGCGCCGTGACGATGTGGGCGAAGAAGAATACGCCGCGTTTAAAAAGTGGGATATAGGCGATATTATCGGCGTTGAGGGCTTTGTTTTCAAAACCCAGACGGGCGAAATTTCGGTTCATTCAACGAATATTTCCCTGCTTTCAAAATCTCTGTTGCCGCTACCCGAAAAGTTCCACGGCTTAAAGGATACCGACACAAGGTACCGCCAGCGTTACGTTGACCTTATAGTAAACCCCGAGGTTAAGGACACTTTTTACAAGCGCTCGCAAATAATGAAAGAGATACGCGCTTTTCTTGACGCAAGGGGCTTTACCGAGGTTGACACCCCCATACTTCTGCCGCTCGAAATAGGCGCGGCGGCGCGCCCCTTTAAAACCCACCACAATACGCTGGATATGGATATGTACCTGCGCATTGAAACCGAGCTTTACCTTAAAAGGCTTATAGTGGGCGGTATGCACCGCGTTTACGAGGTGGGGCGCATTTTCCGCAACGAGGGTATGGACACAAAGCATAACCCCGAATTTACAACGGTTGAGCTGTATCAGGCGTTTACCGATTTCCACGGTATAATGGACTTAGTGGAAGAAATGAACAAGCAAATAGCGCTTAACGTATGCGGCAGCACCGTTATAACATATCAGGGCAAGGAAATTGATATGGGTCACTGGGAGCGCCTTACAATGGTAGAGGCGGTTAAAAAGTATTCCGGTGCGGATTATAACGATTGGAAATCGGATGAGGACGCACGCGCATGTGCAAAGGCGCTGCACGTTGAGGTGGATGAAAAAGCCACAAAGGGCACTGTTTTAGCCGAGCTTTTCGACGCGTTTGTTGAGGATAAGCTGATACAGCCTACATTTATTTACGATTACCCGGTTGAAAACAGCCCGCTTGCAAAAAGAAAGCCTGACGACCCCGCGTTTACCGAGCGTTTTGAGTATTTCATAAACGCTATGGAATTCGGCAACGCTTTCTCAGAGCTTAACGACCCGATAGACCAAAAGGAGCGCTTTGAAAAGCAGGTTGCAGCAAAATTGGCTGAAGACCCGAATTGCAGCGCCGAGGTTGATTACGACTATATAACCGCGCTTGAATACGGTATGCCCCCCACAGGCGGCTTGGGCTTCGGTGTGGACCGGCTTGTAATGCTGCTTACCGACAGCCCGTCTATAAGAGACGTTCTCCTCTTCCCCACTATGAAACCGCTTGATAAATAAAAAATTCAATAAACGGGCAGTCCCTTTACGGGATTGCCCGTTTTCAAACAAAAAATACAGGACACTAAAGAAACGGAGATTTAAAAGTGCTTAAAAAATATATCGGTAATAAAGCGTTTTACAGAATGGCCCTTACAGTTGCCCTGCCGATGATGATTCAAAACGCCGTGACGAATTTCGTCAGTCTGCTCGATAACATTATGGTCGGGCGTGTGGGAACGCTGCAAATGACGGGCGTTTCGGTTGTAAATCAGCTGCTGTTTGTGTATAATCTTTGCGTTTTCGGCGCGGTTGCGGGCGCCGGAATTTTCACCGCCCAGTTTTACGGACAAAGGGATGATGAAGGCATACGCCAGACCTTCCGCTTTAAAATACTTATATGCGCCGTTATTGCCGCTTTCGGGGTTACGCTTTTGCTAATAAAGGGCGAAAACCTTATAGGGCTCTATCTTCGCGGAGAAGCAACCTCCGACGAGCGCGCCGCGGCGCTCGGCTACGGACTTGACTATTTAGCCGTTATGCTTATAGGGCTTATACCGTTCACCTTTAATAACGCATATGCCTCTTCAATGCGCGAAACCGGGCAAACGGTTGTGCCCATGGTTGCGGGGCTTGTTGCGGTGGCGATTAATATGTCATTAAACTATGTGCTTATTTTCGGTAAATTAGGTATGCCGGTGTTAGGCGTTAAGGGCGCAGCTATCGCAACTGTAGTCTCGCGTTATGCGGAGCTTGTGGTAAACGCCGTTTGGCTGCATAGCCACGGCAAGCGTTACCCGTATATCCGCGGGGTGTACCGCTCGGTGCATATTGCCCTGCCGCTGCTTAAAAAGATTGCCGTTAAGGGTATGCCGCTCTTATTTAACGAGGCGCTTTGGTCGGCAAGCGTAGCCGTGCTTAACCAGTGCTATTCCACACGCGGTCTTACCGTCGTAGCGGCAAACAACATAGCCTCTACCCTATGGAATCTTTTCTCGGTGTGCTTTATTTCGCTCGGCAGCGCCACGGGAATTATTATAGGGCAAATGCTCGGCGCGAGTAAATCGGCAGAAGAGGTGCGCGATTGCGACCGCAAGCTGATTGCGTTTTCCGTTACCTCCTGTGCCGCTTTCGGACTTGCAATGGCGGCGGTATCAGGCGTGTTCCCGCTTATTTACAAGACCGATAGTTCCGTGCGCTCGCTTGCAACCGCGCTTATTTGCATAAATGCGTTTATCATGCCGTTTGACGCATACGCGAACGCTTCCTATTTCACCCTGCGTTCCGGCGGGAAAACGCTATCCACCCTGCTGTTTGACAGCTGCTTTATGTGGGTAGTAAGCGTGCCTATTGCTTTCACGCTCAGCCGATTTACAAATATACATATTCTCCCGCTTTATGCCATATGTCAGGGCGCGGAAATTCTTAAATGCGTTATAGGCTACATTATGCTGAAAAGCGGCAACTGGATTAATAATATGGTAGTAAGTAATCCCGAAAATCAATAAAATGCGGAAAAAAACCGAGATGGGTATTTTACCCTGTCCCGGTTTTTTGTGCTTATTCTTCGGTTTCGCGTAATTCGTCAAGCTTGCTTATGCAATTTTTGCAAACCGTATATCCGCCGAACTGTACACTGTCTGCCAATGAATCGCAGAAAATACAGGTGGGCTGATACTTTTTCAGAATAATTTTGTCATCTTCCATATAGATTTCAAAACTGTCAACATCATTCTCGACTTTAAGTAATTTGCGGATTTCTTTCGGTATTACAACACGTCCCATTTTGTCGACCGGTCTGACTATTCCGGTTGATTTCATTAATAACACCCCCTGACAGAGAGTATTATACCATTAATTAATCAAAATGTCAAGATTAGGCATTTAAAAGTAATACAAATAAAAATTAAATACATTAATTACTGCTGATTTTTTAACGGCAAAAGTCTTTAACGGCCTTTTTCATTTCACCCCAATTGTCTTCCATTTCGGAAACCAGTTTCAGCTGTGTGCGGCAACGAACAAGATTATGCTCCGAATATGCCGTTCTGAAATAGGTGTCGCCCTCTAAATAATCCGCCAAAAAACGCATGCCGCATTCTACGGTCATCATTTTCGCGCCCTCCGGCAGCAACATTATCTCCTCATTCTTAAGCATCCCGCCGCAGCCGTCAAGATAACCTGCGGCATATGTCTTGAACTTTTCAAGACTGAAATGTACCTTTGAAAGGTCCTTTTCATCCTCTGCCGCAGTGCTTGCGCCGAAACGAATAGAATCCCCAAAATCGGTTACCGAATACCCCGGCATGACCGTGTCTAAATCAATAACGCAAAGCGCCTTGCGGGTGGCTTTGTCGAGCATAACATTGTTACTCTTGGTATCATTATGGCTCACTCGCAGCGGCAAAGAGCCGCGTTTTTCATTATCAAGCAGAACCGAATAAAAATCCTTGCGCGCCTTTATAAATTCAATTTCCGCGCTTACATTCTTTGCCCTGCCGAGCGCGTCCTTTTCAACCGCCGCTATAAAATCGGCGTAGCGCTTTGGCGTGTTATGAAAATCGGGTATTGTGTCATACAACTCGTTCACGGGAAAATCATCCAAAAACCTTTGGAATTTGCCGAACGCTACGGCGCACTGGTAAAAATCCTCGTTGCTTTCGGGCAATTCAAGGCATATTGAATTTTCAATAAAGTCGTACATACGCCAGCAGTTATTATCACCGTCGGTATAATATGCTTTACCGTCGTGCGTTTTTATGAGACTTAACGTCTCGCGCTCGCCGCAGCCCCTATTGCGCAAAAAAGCCGTAACTTTTTCAATATTGCTCATAAGTTTATCGGGTTCTTTGAAAACATCGGTATTTACCGCCTGCATTATGTAGCGCTTATCCCCGTTTTCTGTTTTAAAAACGACTAAATACGTATCGTTTATATGCCCGTTGCCGTAAGGCTCGCAGCTTTCAAAAACGCCTACGGTTTCAAACTGCTTTACGGCGCCCAGCCTTTGTGCTTCGTTTCTTCTTTCCATATTAAATCACCGTTCCCTTTAAGGCTATTATAACCTTTTGACGGTACGGCGGTCAATTTCTTATCGGCTAATATTACTTTGCAATCGGTTCATAAAAAAGGCTCCCTTATCAGGGAGCCCCAGTCTGTCAATAAACCACAAATTCTATTTTTGCGGCGGTAAAGCCGCATCTCCGTTTTTCCGCTGACACGTACGGCGGAAAAACACCTTGTAAGCGAAAAATA
>URGH01000098.1 GCA_900547305.1 uncultured Oscillospiraceae bacterium
GGGTATATTCATACGCCGACCACTCAACTCCGGGTCCGTGCTCGTAATCAGAAGCCATTGCTATTCCCGAGCCGCCCGTGTTTTTAACAGTGCATCCCTGAACCAGAATTTCGTTAAACGAAGTCGGGTTTTCGGATTCGCGGGAATAGAATACTATTCCGCCGTAAAAGCGCTGACCGTCGGTACAGGAAACATCAATAACATCAAGATTTATAAGGTAAATGTGATTAAATACGCCGCCCTCATGGAAAACTCCGCTGCTCACCTGTCCTCCGGCATATACCGCAACGCCCTTGCGCGAGGCGGAATACTCCGAGGGATTGCGGATTTCGAGATTTCTGATTTCAATATACTGCAAGGAGGAAATAAGCACTGCCTGAGCCTCGCCGTCACCGTTTATAATCGGCTTAGCACCCTTGCCGTAGCTGTCGATAATAAAATACTTACCTGCTGTTCCCGAAGAACGCGGAACGAGCATCTGATCGAACACGCTGCCGCATTTAAGCATTATTTTCGTTCCCGGCTCAAAGGTGCGGTTATTTACATTGTCAAGCGTCTTCCAGGCGGAGCGCTCGGTCCTGCCGTCATTTTCATCGTCGCCGTTTTCGCTGTCCACATAATAAAGGGCGTATCCGCTTTCTTCCCTGCGCGCCCCGTTGAACACAGCTGCCTGTTTTACAGTTAAATCTACGTCGGCATTGTCGGTACGTATTACCGCTTCAGAGGAAGTGACCGACTCTGATGATTTTGAGGAATCTGTATTTTCGCGGTCTGTGCTTGTATTATCCGATGAAGTCGCTTGTGATGAGGAATCCGTCGCGGTATTATTCGCCTTTGTTCTGCGTGTTACGGTGGTAGTTGTTACCTTAACACATCCCGCAAGAGCGATAAGTATACATACGGATAAAAGAATTGCCGTTATTCGTTTCATTTTTTATCTTTCCCCCTAACCGATTTCAGCTGCAAGTTTTTTCAATTTTTCGGTGTTTTGTCTCACCGCTTGTTTTTTCGCCGCCTGCTCTATATAATCCGAAAAGCATTTTTTCCTGTAAAGATATTTCAGCTTTGCGTGAATATCTGCGTACGGTTTAAAGCTGCCGTCGGCATTGCGAAAGAGAGGATCGCTGTTTTTTATTTGATTGTAATACTGCTTCAGCTTTACATCGTCCTCTTTTATAATGCCTTCGTTCTCCAATTTTTCGCGCAAAGCAATCTGCAAATTACTTTTAAGATAATCGTAATATGAGGCGGCGGTGTATTCCGTAACACCGTAAACCGGCTCTCCGTTTTTAAGCTTCTCCGCGCGCGAGGCGTTTTCGGCATTCATTTGCTTTATAATTTTTTCATAACTGAGCTTTTCACAAAGCCCGCGCTCTTCACATTCGGCAAATAACGCTCTGTCGTTTTTCAGGTTTTCAACCGCAATTTCTAATAAATACTCCGCCGGAGTAATTCCGTTTTGCTCGGTTTCCCAAAAATCCTTATCGGCACTTGATAACGCATCGGATGTAAACCTTAAAATTGCGTCTGAGCGGGAGGCTTTCATATAAAATTCCAACTCATCCTTTGAAACGGAGTCGTTGTTGATTGTAAGATAAGCGTTTTTCGTTTCAAGCATTTTAGCACCCGCGACGGCAGCGCCCGATAAAACTGCGAGAGAAACGCAAATTATTATTCCGATTCTGATTTTTTTCATCCGGCGCACCGCCCTTTCTTATAAGTTCAAGGCTACTTTATTTTTAATTCTCTGACTTTCTTTTTGTAAAGCAGAATTAAAACAGCAATTACTCCGCCGACTGCCAAAACATCCGCACCGATAATTATTCCGTTAAACTTCCAGTCGTTTTCGCGTTTAACATCCGTTGTTACTTCTACAACGGTATCGTCCGATGAGGTATTTCCGTTATTATCGGGATTGCTTTCCGTTGCCGTGCCGTCGTTTTCAGAGGTGGTAACGGACGCGGTACTCGATGTATTATCGGCAGAGGAAGTACCGTTCGGCTTCTGCGAGGTTGTATTTCCGCCGCCGTTATTTACGGAAGAAGTACCTGTGCTGCTGCCGGATACGCTTCCGCCCGACTGCGGAGCGGTATATTCGTTTACAAGCAAATACCCCAGCGCACATGCCCAGTTTTCATAACGCGGCTCCCAAAAGTTCTTCGCACTGTCATAATCCGCGCCGTTTAAAAAACGGATGCGCAAATATCTGGCGGATGTAGGAATGCTCTTCCCGCGGAAATAGCAGTAGGTCGAACCCTCTGCGGCGGGCATTTCGCGCATATCCTTGTAATTAAGAGTTTTCCATCCGCCGGTTGCGGTATTTGAATAGGCTATTTCAAGCGGAGGATTTTCCTCCATACCCCAGGCTCCCGCCCAGTTTCCGGCACCTGCTATTCCCATAAATTCAAAGTCCTTAAAGCCGTTTTTAAATTCGTAAATCAGCTCCAGCTCGCAGGCAACATAGTTTTTCATAAGGGTATGCGTGCGGGAGTAGTCGTTACCGAAAACCTCTTTAAACAGCTTCATTGTCTTATTGGTTTTAAAGGCGGCAAGCGCGCGCTTATCGGGATTCGTCCCGAAAACACCGCCGTTTGCCTTAACCTGCGCCTCGGTTACATCGTAATTTGCGGGAAGAATTGTTTTAACACTGTAAGCCTTGGGAAACGCCGAATCCTCCATGGGGTCTAAAAACTTTTTGGTTTGTGCCGCAGCAGAAACGCCGAATGCGGGTAATAATGCCGTAAGCATTGCCGCCGCACACAATAATGCCGAAATTTTGCAAGCAAATTTTTTCATCTTTCTTTCCCCTTTTTCATTTTAAAGGTAAGTACCGCCAGCATAGCAATTGAAGCAAGATTGAGTATTACGGGAAGCGCATTGCTCTTTTCCCCCGTCGTCGGCAATCCGTTCGCAGCCGTTGCATTTACGATATTCTTTTCACAAAGCATATACTCGCCGCCGTTTCTTATAAGCAGGGTCACGGCGTTATTGCGCACAGCGCTGTAATCCGACTGTAAGGTAAATCCGCCGTTTACCGTGAAATTGTAAAGCTCGTTTTTATCGGTAGCAAACAGGCTGTTTTTACCGTTAAGCATTACAATAAGATACGAAGTAACGCGATTTTCCTTATTCATTCCGTAAAAAAGCTTTTTGGCAGCTCCCAGTGCTTTTTTCTGAGCCGCAGTAAGCTTCGGCTCTGCGGAAGAAAGCGCCGTATCAAACGGGGCAGCTGTGTCGGTCAGGTCTTTGCTTTGCAAAACTATGCTGTAAATCAGCTCATTTTCCTCATCATTGTAAATATTAACCCTTATATCGCAATCGTTATTCTTTGCCGCGGCGAGCAATTCCGCAGGCAGTTTTTGCGCAGCGGTAAGATTGATTTGAATAAGAGACGAAGGATTCTCCGAAATATGCGACAGTATCATATCAAGCGGAAGTTCTTCCGTGAATATTCCGTTTGCAAGTGCCAGTGCGTAATAGCTGTTTTCCGCATTTACAAGCACGGCGTATTCCGTTACAAGCGTGCGCTGATAACTGTTAAGCGCTTCATATGCCGAACGCGCCGTCTTAATTGCTTCAAGGCTTTTAAGGGTTACATTTCCTATGGCGCGTATCTTTTCATCAACTGCCGCCGCAGCCTTTTCATCGGCTTTAATCTTATCTGTATCCTCATATCCCGGGTATTTCTTCCCTGCGGCATTAAATGCGCAAAGATCCACCTTTAAGCTTTCGCCGTTTGCCGCTTTTTGCAGAACAAATCTTATTCCTGTCACGGTAAGTGAGCCGTTGTTTGCAAGCTGCGAAAGCATTTCAATATTATTAAGGTCAATTGCCTGCTCGTTCTTACCCTTTTGCAAAGCTCCGACCTTTACATATTGCACGGCGCCGCCGGAGCGTATTCCGAGCAGTATATCAGCCGCAAATTCGCTGTCGGTATTGAGATACAGAGTATTTGCACCCTGCAGATTTATTCTTACCGACGTTCCGTTCGAGGTAATATCGGAAACCTCGGCCGCAATATTTACGGTAGCACACCAATCGTTATCGGTATTTATTTCAACCGTAGCTGCGTTATCCGATATATTTATCTGTTTTTTGCCGTTAAGCCACTTATCAACCTGCTCGGGTTCAAACCATGTCGGCGTAATTTCCCTTACGGTCTCCTGCCCGCCGTAGCCGGGGTAATAAGCGTCTTCGGAATCAAAGAGGAAGCGTTCAACCGTAAAGCATTTTCCCTCGGTTGTGGCAAATTCGAAAATAACGCCTGAAATGGTGAGTTTATTTTCGTCATCGCTGATTGAAAGCAGCTCCGAATTATCCGAAATATTAAACGAGCCGGAATTTTTGCCCGCCGTAAGCGTACCTACGGGTACTGTGGCATAGCTGCTGTTTGCAGCCCCTGTTTTAACCTTCAGGCTTATTTTAAGATCAAACTGGGTGTCGATTTTATAGAAAAGCTCGGTCTGCTCATCTAAATCTATAAGGCAGTGGAAGTCGCTGTTGTTATGCTGTGTTTCAATGCGCTTGCACCATTCCTTATCAACACGGGCAGTCCAATATTTATCGGTCGCGTCAAGCGCGAATCTGTCCTGATCGTCGCTGCCGTAGCGCCAGTCCCAGTTATACCAGCAGGTTGTGAGCGTATCGGGCGAAAACCAATTGGGAATTACCGGCTTTGCATCCTCCGACGGCGCTTTTGTAATATTGCTCACCGCAAAGCTGCCGGGAATCGACCAATACCCGTTTTCATCAATATAGCGGGCAAAAAGCTCAATGTTTTTCTTAATTGTAACAGCGCCCGAATATGTCTGCCATTCGCCGTGCCTGCCTATCCTGTACTGTGTAAGCCGTGCGGTTTCGGGCACTCCCGAAACGGTTATTTCCACGGCGTCGGTCATTTCCTTTGTGTTTGAGGTAAGGGTCGGCGCCGCAGGCCGCTGCACCGTTTCAAGGTCAACAGCGAAATTCATATCGCCGAAATCCATTGTGCGGAAATAAATATTCTTACCTGTGGGATCATCCTGCGGGATAAGGCGGAAACCGTAAACCGAAATTGAGTTATTTCTGATATACGGTGCCAGCGCCGCAATATCGGAAATTCTGAATTTTTCGTTTACTCTGCCGTTGTAAAGCTTATCGCTGATTTTTATACCGTTATTGCCCTCGGGGCTGCCCGATACAAGCAGATAAAGCTCGCACGGCACATCCGTATCAAAGCGCGCATAGAAATACGGGTCGGTCTTCAAATCCACCGTATAAGCGGAAGCCATATAGCGCAGATCCTCAAAATCGCCCTTGAAGTTGAGCTTTACACCGCCCTTTGAGTCTGCCTCACCGGATATTCGCGACATATCCGAATCGCTCATATTCCAGTCCCAGCTCCACCACGCGGTGGGGGTGTGGTTTAATATCCACGATTCCGCATGCTTTATAACTGCCGGTACATACGGCTCTTTATTTAATGTAAGCGTAAACGCGCTTACCTTTACGGTATCGGCGTTTTGAAAGCCCACGGTTTTAAATCCGAAGCCCGCAATCAGAAGGCTGTTTTCCGAATTGCACATTTTCATAAGCTCTGCGCTTGAGCGCAAATCAAATGATTCGGTCCATTCGCCCTTATCCAGACTTTTAAGCGGAATGAATGTGCGGGTGTTGAAATCCACCGCTCCGTTTTCAATGCGATAAACTTGCGCATAAAGCGTAACCGGACGCGATACCGTGATGTTGTAATTAACCGTATTATATTCGTCCAGGTCGACCGTAAGTCCCGGGCCGTTGCAGTCAAGCCTGCCGTTTCCGTTACCGTCCCAGCTCCAGCCGAGCTTGTAAGTCCAGCTGTCGGCTGTGGTTTCAATAAACCACGCGTCTCCTGCATCCGCATAGGAGCGGTTTGAGTTTCCGTCCCACCAGTTATAATTATTGGCTGATGTAAACCAGCGGGAAAACCCGTTAATTTCCTGTGCAACATCGCCCTTTACAATTGAAAAGGCAGTAACATTAATCGTGTCACCGTAAACAAACGACTTTGTGTAAAAGCCGAAGCCATCAATGTATATCTTTTTATCCTCTGTAAGACGCGAAATTATTTCACTGTTTTTCAGCAAATCGACGCTGCCGTTTGTCTCCCCTGCCGCAATATCCGCAAGCTTTATAAACGAACGGGTATTTCCATCTTTTGTTCCGTCTTCTTTCAGATTATATGTCTGAACCCAAAGCTCTATGGGCTTTGAAGCATTGACTGCATAATCAACACGGTTTGTTTTATTCAAATCGACTGTGAGTCCCGGACCGTTGCAGTCAAGTCTGGCGCTGCCGCCCGTGGCACTCCAGCGGTGATAATACTGCCAATTACCGTTAGGGTGGTTAATATAAAATCCTCCGTCAGGACCGTCCAATCCTTTGTAGGAGTTTCCGTCCCACCATTTGCCGTCGTTTGCCGCAGTGAACCATTGGGAAAAACCGTCGATTTCCTGCGTTTCCTCTGCTTTTCCGGCTGAAAAAGCAGTGACATCAATTGTATCCCCGTATGCAAAGGATTTTGTATAAAAGCTAAAGCCCTCAATATATATTTTCTTATCCGCTGTTGTGTGGGATTTTATTTCTGCATTTTTTAACAGCTCTACGCTGCCGCTTGTCGCACCTGCCGCAATATCCGCAAGCTTTATAAACGAGCGGGTATTTTCGTCTCTTGTTCCGTCTTCTTTCAGGTCATATGTCTGAACCCAAAGCTCAACGGGCTTTGAAGCATTGACTGTATAATCCACCCGGTTTATTTCGTTTAAATCCACCGTAAGTCCCGGGCCGTTGCAGTCAAGCCGCGCGCTGCCGCCCTCAACACTCCAGCGGTGATAATACTGCCAATTACCGTTAGGGTGGTTAATATAAAATCC
>URGH01000099.1 GCA_900547305.1 uncultured Oscillospiraceae bacterium
AGATATTTATCGCCGTTTTCCTCTGCAATCGTATAGCTTGCATTGGTACTGTTATGAACCGCACCCATGCCGCTTGCCGGTATAGAATACTTTTCAAAATCTATTTCCATATGGCGCGGGAATTCCGAAACCGGGTTAATATCATAATAATCGATATCAACACAGTACTGATCGTTATAAACACCTTTCCAATCAGGCGTCCACACCGGTCTGAACCCCAAAAACAGATTGCTGTTTTTGGGGATAGTCAGATCCGAGGTATCGACCGCATAGGTTGCCGTAACCCATCCGTCCGTGTTTGAAATACCGGAATCAACATATTTTATGTATGCGCCATTATTTACCACACTGGCTATATCGTATTTACCTTCAGCTGAAACGGCGAGCATAAGCTGAAGAGCGTTGCCTTCCGTAGTAATTCCGTTAACCCTGTAACGAATTGTTAACAGATATTTTGAATTTGAGGCAAGCTGCCAACTGCCCTCGGCGGTTGCGCTGCCGGTAGGGTTTGCGACGAACGCAAATAAATTCGGATTATAGTTGTCAGTATTGTTCCAGTGCCAAAAGCGGAGGTATTTTCCGCCTGCAACGTCGGAATCATCCTCTACCGACCATGTTCCGATCCACTGATAATAGCCTTTACTTTTCTCCGCTTTCCAGCTGCTGAAATCGTTATACAAGCTGTCGGACTGAGATGTGCTTTCCTGGGCCGATGCGGTAAGCGTCGGAGAAATCACCGTGCAAATCGACATTATCATTGCCATTGAGAGAACTGCGCTGAGAAATTTTTTCATTAGCATTTTGTTTTTCCCCTTTCTTTCATAGCATTTTTGACGCCTTCAACAAAGCCGCAAAAATGCTTTATTGCGCGAAAATATAATGCATAAACCGTTGACCGAAGCCGCAATAGGTTCAATCGCCGTTAATCTTCAGCTTACCTCCTTACCGCCTACAACGTGCCTCATTTTTCTGCCGTCATAATTCGGTATTCCGCCGGGATCGTCGCGGGTAAGCAGCAGGGAATCGATATCCGAGCGCTGATAGATACGTACATAGTCGAGAACCAGTTCGGCATATTCGTCCTTTTCCTCGGTAAACGCCACTCCGTAATTGCCCGAACCGCCGCTGCAGGATAAAACGAGGTATGACGGAAGTCTTCTTGCGTCTGCATAAGTATCGTCGTCAAGGCTGTAGCTGAAATACACCCTGCCGTCAACCGCAAAATTAACTATGCGATCCGTCCATTCCATTGTGTAGATATGAAATTCATCGGTAAGGTTTTTATCAAACTTATTATGCTCGGAAAGAGTATACTTCTTTTTAGCCTTATACTCCGACGTATCGAGAGATTTATGCCACATATCGGACCACAGATGGATGTTAGAGGCGAAAGAAGTGTTGTATCCGAAGTTTTCAAGCAGATCAAACTCGGTCATAGCGCCGTATCCCAGCTTTGAAGCGTTTAACCAGAAGGAGGCGCACCACGGGGATATTGGGAGCTTTGCACGTATTTCAAGCACGCCGTAGCGGTACTGCATCGTATCCCATGTAGATATATTACCGCTTTTAATATCCTTTCCCTTCTGTTCGGCGTAAACAGAGGCTGTGCCGTCGCCGTTTGATTTGACATTCGCCGCCGCCATAGCCGTTATAGTGCCGCCCAAAACCGAGGAACTTTGCTTGCCGTAGGGATATTGAGAGTTATAATCCACCCACCAATGATGATTTATCTGAGAGCCGTTAAATTCATCGCTCCAGACAAGCTTATAATCCTCCGCATTTTCCGCCGTATAGCCTCCGCCAAGCTCGAAATTCCCCGCCAATTCAAGCGGTTTTCCCGAACCGTCCGCTTCCTTTATCAGGCTCAAAAGCTTTTGAACGGCGGCGCCGGTCGCCAAATCGTTTTCACCCTTTATTATGAGCTTTTTGCCCGCCGCCTTTATTATCCAGCCGTTTTTGTCCAATGTGACCTCGGGCAAGCCGTCGCGTTCGGCGTCCGCCAATACTATCTCGTATTCGGCGGGAGTCTCTCGCTCATCGTCAACCGAAAGCCGAAAGCCCTGACTTTCAAAAAGATAATCGTTAAGCTCGTCAAGTCGCATACCGTAAACGTACGACATATCCGCAGGGACGACAAGCTTGTAAGCGGAAAGCGAATTACCCATAATTTTATGGTCAAGCGCGTTAAACGGAGCTTCGTATATTATTTCGCTTTTTGTGCTGAGAGTTCCCCATTTTTCCTTGTCCTTGCAGTAATTTTCGGTAAAATACTCCACGGCGCTTATCAGCACACTGTCGTTTGCGGCGTTTATGCAAAGCTTATCGTCTATCACCTTAATTATAAAATCGCGGTAATAGTTGACGCGGTTGTTTTTCAGAACCTCAAGCGCCTTATCGCTTTCCTCGCGGTTTGTGCTGCCTATAAGGATTTCGGTATTTCCGTCATAATCCTCAACCGTTTCGTCAAAGGTAAGCGTTACGTTTGCGTCAAACGTCTTTTTTAATGCGGTACGCAGAGCCTTTGCCGCTTCGCTGACCTCTGTTGCAGCATTCTTGCCGCGTATAACAGTATACGAAAACTTGCCGGTTTGCTCGGATACCTGCGCTAATGCCGCGCCGACAGACGCGCTGTTATTTTTGCTTTTTTTGCAGCCTGCCGAAATAACCGTGAGCGCGGCAGCCAAGAAAACAGAAAGCACTCTTTTTATTTTCATATCCGGTCACCTCCTTGTCTTTCTGTGTTTGAGAATTATAACCGCTGCCGTTGCTGCAGCGCCCGCCAATACAACGCCTCCGACAATTGCTATTACAATCCACAGGGTGTTATTTCCGTTGCCGTCTTTTGTCCCGGCATACGCTCCGCTTACCTTAACACAGGACAAATCTATCGGTGTGATTTCCTCTTCGTCATAGGTTCCGTCCGCATTAAGGCGTCTCGGAACATATTCCTCAATTTCAAGCGACTCGCTGCAATCCGACGCCTTGAGATTGGATTTGATTTCAAGGGTAACATCGTCAATATACATACTTACGTATCCGGGAGTTTGAATTGAGAGGAAACCGTCGTTTGCATAGAACGTATACTCTATCTTTTTCCACTCGCCCGCGGGAAGATCCTTAATCGCAGCTACATTCAGCCATTCTCCGCTGATACGCCAAGCATATTCCGCATCCGAACAGCTTGCTATTTTAACAGCGCCCGTGCTGTGCCGTGCCGACTCAAGCTTAACCCACATTGAAAGCTTATAAACATTTCCCGAAACAAGTCTGCTTGAAGGGCTTGCCGCAGCGGAGAAAATCTGGAAAGCGGCAAAATGATGATCGTTTCCGATGCGGTGAATAGACACATTTCCGCTGTGAACGTTTGATTTATCCTTATTTCCCGATGTGAGATCGTAAATTTCGTAATCAAAGTCCATATAATTCAAGGCTTCGGTTTTTCCGTAGGATTTATAGTCTTCAAAATCCTGCAGATTTGTATTTTTGCTCCATGCGGCATAAAGTGTGGTATCCTCACCGATAAACGAAAAGCTTTTATCGGTAAACGGAACCGTAAGCGCCGGATCGCGGTACCAGCCCACAAACGTATAATCCTTTTTAACAAGAGTTGAAGCGGGAAGCGTAACCGCGCTTGCGTTTTTGCCGATATACATAAGCTTCATATTACCTGTGGATTCCGCTCCGCAGGGATTAAGCAGCAGTATGGAGCCGTTGCCCTTATCGACCTTTGAGATACGTATATTATCGAAATAGCCGATAAAATCCTGCGACGCATTTACGGTAAAGTAAAGGGTGTCGTCCTTTCCCTCGGGAATATCTGCGGTATAAATGAAGGACGCAGTAAGCCATGTTCCGGTTTTTTCGGTTGAGCCCATATACCAGCCGGTGTTCGGATCATCGTAATTAAGCCAGATGTTCTTTTCGTTTGCAACTCTCACATACGGGTGCGGCGTATTTGAAGCGGTGGCAGCGACTTTATTGCGTACCACGTAATAATCATAGCTTATCATATAGGTTGCGCCTTTTTCGACCTTGAACGGAACCTCGCCCACAACCGCGATCATTCCGGACCAGTGATCGCCGCTTGTCAGCTTACCTTCCTTGCTTACAAGCATCGAGCTGTTGCTGTTATGCCCGAAATTCGTGGCAACGGAAGCTCGCGTTTGCTGATTGCCGTTAAGCGACGAGGTATAATACTCGTCTTCAAAATCAACCACGACCGTATCGTTCATATTCCACTTTGCATACAGTAAAAGCGCGTTTGACTTATAGGATCCGCCGTTATACTTTTGGGTGCAATTTTTATCGGTATACCAACCGCCGAAGGTATAGTTTTTCCTCGTCGGCTCTTTGGGAAGAGTAACCGCAGTACCGACTCCGCCGACTGTATATACCGGATTTGAGCCGTTGTTTGACTGATAAATGTTTACACCGATATTTTCGGGCAGCTCCTCAACGATAACATCGTCAAACAGAACCGAAAACGCTTTATTCGACGAGGCTCTCAGCCATATAAACATATGATTTCCGGTAAGTCTTCCCCACTGCGTATCCGATGTGATAATCTCATCGGCATTTACATAAATTTCAGCCTTTGTCCAATCGCCGCCCGCCTCGCTCATTTTGATTGTGTAAGCGGTGTCGTCATATACCGTTCTTAAATTGTAGGCCCAGAAATTCTTGTTGTGAGTCGCCATAGCCGTTACGGTAAGATTGCAGTCCGCTTTTTCCGCTTTATACCAAAGCGTAACCTTATATATCTTGCCCTTTTCAATATACATGGGGTTGCCGACATTGTCATACATTCCGAATGCAAGCGTCGGGGAATTATATGTTATATTGCTCCCCACCGCCTTTATTTTTTCGGGGTCAAAATGCAGTCTTAAGGACTTACTGTCCGAATGCTTATCCTCGGTGATTATCTCCGCTACCGTAGGACTGAAAAAGGTCGAGGTGTTGCTGCCCCATTTTGAATTGTCCGAGCCGTAAGGAGCGTCTTCAAAATCAACGATAGCCGCCGGCAGAGAGTCCACCCATTTTGCATAAACGGTTATGCTGTCCGAATCCGACGGGAACGTAAGCGCACCGCATTTTTTTGTAAGCGCGGCATCCTGATACCAACCGTAAAAATACATTCCGTCCTTAACCGGAGCGGAATATGACGCCGTAGCGCCGGGCGTGCCCAAAACCGTACAGATTTCCGTACCGTTCATAGTGCCGCCCATTGTGTTAAAAACAATTTCGGTAGACGTTGTAAGCTTAATATCATCTATATTCAGCTTATCCGCTCCGCTTACGGAAAGCCAAAGAGTATTGTTGCTTCCCTGCGGCGCCGCCGTGAAAAGGACATATGCTTTCTTCCATTTGCCCTTGTCGCTTTTCGCCGTTTTATAAGAGGCCTGCTTAACCGCACCGCTTGAAACATTTTCGGCGTCCGCGGTAACAAAGCTTATCTCCGGTGTGCCGGACGACGCTTTATACCAGAACGACATAAGGTAAACCGTACCGTTCGACACGCGAATGGCTTTATCGTTATAGCTGAGACGCATAAAAGCATTTTTTGCGGTTGTTACAAACGAACCGCTTCCGGAGTGCGCGTCGGCGTCGGTTATTTTGAAGGATTTATAATAATTCGCATTGTTCTGCCATTCTGACGGATAATTTTCATCGTTTATATCCGCGCGGGAGCATACCTCTTTTATTTCTACCGTGTCGATATAAAACGAATGCATTCCGGTACCGCTTAAAACCAAAGCCGGAGCGCAGGCGGTAGCGTCGCTTCCCATAACGGCAGTCCAGCTCATGGAAATTTTTTGCCATTCATCCGTAAGAACAACATTCTCAACGGTTGTACCCCTGTTGTGGTGATAAACGCTTGCGTCCGACGCTATGCTTATATTAAGCTTGCCGTGCTGATTCTGTACCGTGCTGTTTTTCTTTATATAAAAAGATATTTCGTAGGAGCTGCCGGAAACAAATTCATATCCGCTTCCCACATAAAGCGCACCGGCATTAAAATTATACTCGCTGTTCAGGCTGTTATCTTCATTGGAGTATCCGTAATATGTAGTTTTTATTGATTTCTTGCCCGAATATGCGGCCTCGTCCGTAATTACCCAAGAGCCCGGAGTTGCGGGATCCCAGCCGTAACCGTAATAGCTCCACGGCGTACCTCCGGGGTGCTTCCATGTTCTCAGATAATACTCGTCGAATCCGCAGAAGGCAACCAAATCTTCGTCAATTTCGCCGCTTCCGCTGTAAAGCGTTTTGTTAACGGCGGTAAAAGTATAACTGTCGCCCACCGGCTCGGTCATTTCGCTGTTTTTATACCAAACCACCGCTCCGACCGACGCGGTATAGGCTTTCCATTTCACATCGCCCTCGGTATATTCGTTTTCCTTATATACCTCGGTCTGCGTGCTGTCAAACGAATAAACCTCACCGTCGCAGTCGCTGTAAACACTGTCTTTATCGGCAATACACTGCGGAACTCCGTAAATTTTGGTTTGGATTTCTCCCGAAGACAGCGTTACCTCAGCAAGACGGTCAACAACAATATCGTCAATACTGAAATTATAAGAGGCGCTTTTCTGAGCGGTCCAATTGCTTCCCGCCGCAAAGCAGAGATACGGAGTCATATAGCTGCCGCTGCCTGTCTTAATTGTGTTCATGTTAAAGTCGTATGTAAAGGTTTGCCAATCATCGGTCGGAGCAAGCAGATAGCATCCGCCGTTATTTTCAGCATAAACCGCATTTTGAACGCCTTTATTGCCGTACCAAATCCCGCCTGCGGCATTAACGTCATTATACTTTTTC
>URGH01000100.1 GCA_900547305.1 uncultured Oscillospiraceae bacterium
TGGGGTGAGTACCCACGGAGCATAACAACCGACTGCCGCCTGTGGCGGATTAAAGGAGGGTGTTATGGCGCCGCGGTCAAAGAAAATTCGCGTTCCAAGCGAATATTTTCTTTGGGCACCGCAAGAGTAAGGAGTGCAGTCAAAAATCTTCGATTTTTGCGAACGGCATTCCCGTCCAAAGCGTGGCAAATTTTCGACACGCTCAAAGTATTATGCACACAAGCCCATTGCAGCCCTCGTTTATAACGCGCTCTATCGTTTCCTGTACGCGCTGTCTGGCGTCTGCCGGCATACGCGAAAGCTTGGTGTGCAATCCCTCGTTTACAAGCTCGTGCAGAGACTTTCCGAATATGTTTGAATCCCAAATTTTAACCGGGTCTTCCTCAAATTCGCTGAGCAGGTACATAACCAAGTCTTCCGACTGTTTTTCGCTGCCTACTATGGGGCTTACCTCGGTGGTGATATTCGCTTTCATAAGGTGAATTGACGGCGCCGACGCGCGCAGCCTTACGCCGTAGCGCCCGCCCTGCTTCATAATTTCAGGCTCTTCAAGCTTTAAGTCCTCAATTTCCGGCATTATAATGCCGTAGCCCGTAGCCTCTACCTCGTCAAGCGCACCCTTTACCCTTGAATATTCCTTCTTGATTTTTGCAAGCTCCTTTATGCTGTCCATAAGCTCCTGCTCGTCATTTATTTTAAGCCCTGTGCTTTCGGCAAGAACACGGTAGAAAAGCGTGTTGTTTATCTTTATCATAACATCCGCGCTGCCCGTGCCGAGGTCAATGCCGTTCACCGCCGCGCCGTCGGCATTTTGGCTGTTCGCAAACGCCGTTTCAAAGCACTTTATATCCCTTATATGCCGCACGTTTGCCGCCGATTTCTTTATGGTGTCGGTAAGCTCCGCGCGCAGCCAGTGGTCAAGCGGCAGCGAGTTTATCCAGCGCGGGAAATTTATGCATATTTCCTTTATGGGGAACTCAAAAAGTATGCGGGATAATATTTGCTTAATATCCTCTTCGTTAAGCTCCAAGCAGTTTACCGGCTGCACCGGTATTCCGTATTTCTCGGTTAATCTTTGCGCTAATTCCTGCGCTTCGGGCGATTCGGGGTACATACAGTTTAGCAGTATAATAAACGGCTTGTTTATGGCTTTTAATTCGTCAATTACGCGTTCTTCCGCTTCCTCGTATTCGCTGCGCGGAATATCGCTTATGCTGCCGTCGGTAGTTATTACCAAGCCTATTGTTGAGTGCTCGTTTATAACCTTGCGCGTGCCTATTTCCGCCGCCATATTAAAGGGTATGGGTTCTTCAAACCACGGCGTCATTACCATTCGCGGCTGGTCGCCCTCAATGTATCCCAGTGCGCTCGGTACTATGTAACCCACGCAGTCAATAAGGCGCACGTTCATAGCGGATGAATCGTCCACCTTTATCTGTACGCCCTTTTCGGGTATGAATTTCGGCTCGGTAGTCATTATTGTTCTGCCGGAGGATGATTGCGGCAGCTCGTCGTTTGCCCTTTCCTTTTGGTAATCCCCCGAAATGTTCGGCAGCACGAGCTTATCCATAAACTGTTTTATAAATGTTGATTTACCCGTGCGTACCGGACCCACAATGCCGATATAAATATCTCCGCCGGTACGCGCGGCAATATCCTTGTAGATGCTCACGTTTGTCATAATTTTTCCTCCATATGCTTTCAACTCGCGGCAGTCAAACTGTCTTTTGGTAAAACATATGCCGAAATACATTTTTTTATGACAAGTATTTATTGAAAACAAAACGTATTTTTGATATAATAGCTTTACCGTAAAACGAAAAGAGGAAATAACTTGAACGAAAAAGAAGTTGCCGAAATAAGACGGCGTTTTAACCCGCAAAAAACAAATATTACAAGCGTGCACGGCTGTTATGTTAATGAAAACCGCGAAATTGTAGCTGAATTTAATCAGCCGCTTGCGGCTTTAACGCAGGATGAAACCGAGTCAATGCTCGCGCTGCTTAAAAAGCTGCTTTCGGGCGGGCTTGACAGAAACCTTATAGATATTGAGTTTTCAAACGAGCTGGTACTGAACGGCGAAGAACACAAGCGCTTATTAAAGCTGCGTGATTCTGCGCTTTGCGATGAGCTTGAATTAAAAGTCCTGTTTTCAGATATAATAGATACCGTAAGGGTTGAGAGCGCATACCTTATACTTGCCGCAGCGGATAATTACGATGTTTTCACATACCGCGAGGACGGCAAAAAGGACGAGGACTCAACCGAGCTGTTTAAATACTTTTTGTGCGGCGTTTTCCCTGTTAAAATGACAAAGCCGCAATTAAGCTTTGCCGCTTTTGATAATACCTTTAAAAACATTGTTGCAAATTCGGTTATAACCGCCCCCCTGCTCGGCTTTATGTTCCCCGCGTTTGACGATCGCGCAGCGAATATTTACAATACGCTTTTCTACACTAAGGATTCCGCAGCGAATAACTCCGAAATAATAGACCGCCTTTTCAAAGCCGAGCCGCCTATGCCCGCCGCCGAGCAGCGCGAGACCTTTAATTCCCTGTTAAACGGCGTGACGAACGACGAAAACAACCTTGAAATAATTAAAAATATTCAGGATGAAATAGTCGGAATGATTGCCGAGCATAAGGAAAGCCGTGAGCGCGAGCCGCTTGCCGTTTCGCGTGACGATATTTGCGATATTCTGCGTTCTTCCGATATGGCGGATGAAAAAATAGAGACCTTTAAGGCGGGGTTTGATGAAAGCTTCGGCGAAAAAGCGCGGATTAACCCGCAAAATCTTGTGGAAACAAAGCGATTGGAGCTTACGGGGGCTGATATAAGCATAAAAATAAACCCCGAGCGCAGCGAACTTGTGGAGACCCGCGTTATTGACGGTGTGAAATACATACTTATTCGCGCGGATGAAGAAATTGAAGTAAACGGCGTGCCGATAAACATTGGAGAGTAAATTTTATGAGAATGCTTTTTAAACAGCGCCTTTTTTCATGGTTTGACAGCTACGATATTTACGACGAGGCGGGCAACACGCTTTATATAGTAAAGGGTCAGCTTTCGTGGGGGCACTGCCTTAAAATTTTCAGCCCCGACGGCGCCGAGCTCGGCACGGTAAAGGAAAGGGTTTTCACCTTTCTGCCGAAATTTGAGCTGTATATAGGCAGCAGCTATATCGGCTGCATTAAAAAGGAATTTACCTTTTTCAAACCGTCGTTTAATATTGATTTTAACGGCTGGCATATAGACGGCGGGTTTATGGAATGGGATTACACGGTATACGGCGCGGGCGGCTCGGTAGTTGCCACCGTTTCAAAGGAAATATTTCACTGGACCGATACATACGTTATAGACGTTGCAAACCCGAGCGACGCGCTTTGCGCCTTAATGCTTGTGCTTGCAATCGACGCGGAAAAATGTTCTAGAAACGATTGATTGTCGATTTAACTCAAAAAAATGTATTAATTTATCAGCTTTCATACACAACCGCTAAATGTGGAACTTTATATTGACAGCCAATACAATATATTGTATTATTATATTAGTTTAACACAAAGGCGGTACAATATAAATGATTCATGAAAACTGGGACGGATTCATAGGCGGCAAATGGCAGGAAGAAATAAACGTGCGCGATTTTATTCAAAAAAATTATCGCGAATACACAGGCGACGACAGCTTTTTAAGCGGCGCCACAAAACGCACAAAAGAGCTTATGGGCAGGGTAAACACGCTTTTTGAGGTTGAAAAGCAGTTCGGCGGCGTGCTGGATATAGATACCGAAACAATATCCACCGTTACCGCATACGCTCCCGGGTATATTGAAAAGGATAAGGAAATAATTGTAGGTATGCAGACCAACCGCCCGCTTAAAAGGGGAGTTAATCCCTTCGGCGGTATTCGTATGGCGCGGCAGGCGTGCGAGGCTTACGGCTACAAATTATCCGACAGTATTGAAAAGCAGTTTAAATACAGAACCACCCATAACGACGGCGTTTTTAAAGCCTACACCGATGAAATGCGCAAGGCGCGCCACTCGCACCTTATAACCGGCTTGCCCGACGCTTACGGCAGGGGCAGAATTATAGGCGACTACCGCCGCGCGGCGCTTTACGGAATTGACAGGCTGATAGAAGAAAAGAAAAAGGACAAAGCGGCTCTTTCGGGCGTTAATTTTGATGAGGAGCACATCCGTTTATCAGAGGAGCTTTCAAACCAGATAGCCGCGCTTTCCGAAATTAAGAAAATGGCGGAATCCTACGGCTATGATATAAGCGCCCCCGCCGCCAACGCGCGCGAGGCGGTGCAGTGGACTTACTTTGCCTACCTTGCCGCTATTAAGGAGCAAAACGGCGCGGCAATGTCGCTCGGGCGAGTGAGCACATTCCTTGATATTTATATTGAGCGCGACCTTGAAAACGGAACGCTTACCGAGCGCCAGGCGCAGGAGCTTATGGACGATTTTGTAATGAAGCTGCGCATTGCGCGCCATTTGCGCACACCCGAGTACAACGAGCTTTTCGGCGGCGACCCCATGTGGATAACCGAAAGCGTAGGCGGCATGGGCGAGGACGGCAGAACGCTTGTTACCAAAAACAGCTACCGTATGCTCAACACGCTGTATACTCTGGGTTCATCCCCCGAGCCGAACCTCACCGTGCTTTGGTCGAATAAGCTGCCCGAATACTTTAAGCGCTTTTGCGCCAAAGTCTCGTGCGATACCGATTCGATACAGTACGAAAACGACGACGTAATGCGTCCGATATACGGCGACGATTACGCCATAGCCTGCTGCGTTTCGGCTATGAAAATAGGCAAGCAAATGCAGTTTTTCGGCGCGCGCTGCAACCTTGCAAAGCTGTTGCTTTTATCGCTCAACGGCGGATTCGATACCTCAAGCGGCATAAACGTGGGTCCGCAAATGAAGCCGTTTGAAGACGACGTGCTCTCCTACGATAAGGTTTACGAGCGTTTCACCGAATATGCGGCGTGGCTTTTAAGGCTCTATGTGAATACAATGAACGTTATTCACTATATGCACGATAAATACGCCTACGAAAAGGCGCAAATGGCTTTGCACGATACCGACGTGCACCGTTTTATGGCGTTCGGCATTGCGGGGCTTTCGGTTATAACCGACTCCCTTTCGGCAATAAAATACGCCCGCGTAACCCCCGTAAGGGATGAAAACGGCTATATAACCGACTTTAAAACCGAGGGCGATTTCCCGAAATTCGGCAATGACGACGACCGCGTGGATATGATAGCAAAGGATCTTACCCACCTTGTTATAACCGAGCTGCGCAAAACCCCCACCTACCGCAACGCAGAGCATACCCTCTCGGTGCTTACCATTACCTCAAACGTTATGTACGGCAAGCACACGGGCTCCACGCCCGACGGCAGAAAAGCCGGCGCGCCGTTCGCCCCGGGCGCTAACCCTATGCACAACCGCGAAGAAAACGGCGCTTTAGCATCGCTCAACTCGGTTGCCAAACTTTCGTATGACGATTGCCGCGACGGTATTTCCAACACATTCTCAATAACCCCCGATACCTTGGGCAGAACGGGCGACGAGCGCGTTAAAAACCTTGTTTCGGTGCTGGACGGCTACTTCGCCAAAAAAGCCCATCATATAAACGTAAACGTTTTGAACAGGCAAACCCTAATTGAGGCGTACAACGACCCCACGGCTTACCCCAACCTTACAATACGCGTTTCGGGATATGCGGTTAACTTCCACAAGCTCTCCCGCGAGCAGCAGCGCGAGGTTATAAGCCGCACCTTCCACGAGGCTATGTAATAAATGGCTGAAATTAAGGGAAATATAAGCTCCTTTCAGAGCATGGGCACGCTTGACGGCCCCGGCGTTCGCTTTGTGGCGTTTACGCAGGGGTGTCCGCTCAGGTGCGCCTGCTGCCACAACCCCGAAACATGGAATGTGAGCGGCGGCACGGTCTATACGGCGGAAGAGGTTGTAAACCGCGCGCTGAAATATAAGGAGTATTTCGGCGAAACGGGCGGAATAACAATATCAGGCGGCGAGCCGCTTTTGCAGCCCGAGTTTACGGCGGAAATTTTCAGGCTATCACACGAAAACGGAATAAACACCTGCCTTGATACAAGCGGGTGTGTTCCCTTAGCCGCTTTTGTTTTGGATTACACCGATTATTGCCTGCTCGATATAAAATACACAACTGACGGGCAATATAAAAAATACGTCGGCTGCAGCCTTACAAAACCGCTTGATTTTTTAAAACAGCTTAACGACCGCAATATTCCCACAAGAATAAGGCAGGTTATAATAAAAGGCTTAAACGATACCCCCGAGAGTATTAGAAAACTTAAAGACTTAGTTTCCCCTTTTAATTGCGTCCGTGAAATAGAGCTTTTGCCTTTCAGAAAGCTCTGCGTTTCAAAGTATGAAAAGCTGGAGTTTGATTTTCCCCTTAAAGAAACGCCCGAAACAACACAAAAAGAAATTGATGAACTGAAAAAGTTTTTATAAAGGCGTTTTAAAAAGGCTCTTTGTCAATAGTTGGGGTAAAGAGTTAAAATGAGAAATTGAGTGCAAG
>URGH01000101.1 GCA_900547305.1 uncultured Oscillospiraceae bacterium
GCCTTTATCATTTGGTAAGCTGCCTGAACGTTATCAAAGCCGTCAAGCGGGATTGTGTTGTTAACGCGGGGGTCGTGCGCGTCGAATGTTACTATATTCTTAACGCCCGTTGCCACAAGCTCCTGCAGCGCCGTTGCGCAGTCCATAGATTCGCGGGTGGTTCTTCTGTGCTGCCTGCGCACGTCGGCGTAGGTAACGGCGATAAGCGCATATTTGTCAAGCGCCGTGGAAGTCTCTGAAAGTTTCATTTTGCCGGCAACCTGAACCGACAGGGCGTTTTCAGACTTTAAAAAATCCGCGATGCCATATTTAAACGCCTGAACATCCGAAGTTTCAGAATTAATTTCGATTGTATCGCCGTTTACGGGACGGTGATTGATAAGTATTCTGTAAGAGCCCGAGCAGACGATTATCATTTTTGCGTCCGTTATTTCCGTATTTTCACAGTGAAATCTATAATAAACATTACAACCGAGCGGCAAAAACGCCTGCCTATTCCGATCCAATCGGCATTTTTAAGCAGTTCAATCTCCTACGCTCCTTTGCTGCTATCATTATAGCATAACATACAAAAAATTCAAAGTGAAAAATATTGCGCATATAATTTAACCGCTTGCATTATCTGAATGGCGGTGATATAATTACAGCGATGTGTTCAGAGCGTTTAAATAATTGAAAAGAGGATTATTTATGAATACAACGAAAATTGATTCGCGAAAAACAAAAATGATTGCCCACCGCGGAGTAAGCGGTATTGAGTGCGAAAATACCGCCGCTGCATTTGTTGCGGCGGGAAACCGCGGTTATTACGGAATTGAAACCGACGTTCACAGAACAAGCGACGGGCAGTATATAATAATTCACGACGATAATACCGTAAGAGTATCGGGAAAAGAGCTTTCCGTGGAAAATAACGATTTTGATACGCTTCGCAGCCTGATACTCAAGGACCGTTTCGGCAGAACGCGCGGAGATTTGCGCCTGCCGACTCTTGAGGAGTATTTGCGTATCTGCACCGATTACGGAAAAATCGGAGTTTTAGAGCTTAAAAATCCGTTTCCCGCGGAGGATGTCAAAAATATTTTGGAAACGGTAAAGAAAGAGTATAGCCTTGATAAAATGATTTTCATTTCATTCGACTATCAGAACCTTGTTTACTTGCGCGGATTTTCAAAGACCGCGTCATTGCAGTATCTTTGCGGCTGCACAGTGAACGCGTTGCTTTTGGAAAAGCTGAAAGCGTACAATCTTGATTTGGATACGGAGCACAGCTTTCTTACCGAGAGCGCAATAGGGTATCTTCATGATAACGGTATAAAGGTCAACTGCTGGACGGTTGACAATAAATCGCGCGCCGAAGAGCTGGCGGCGTGGGGAGTAGACTTTATAACCTCAAACATACTCGAATAGACAAAACATTTTAATATCGTTGTATTCGGGGCTGTCTTAACTCGACAGCCCCCTGTTGCTGTTAGGCGAGCGTTTTTTTCAGGCTGATAAGGTCTATTATGTTGATCTCTTGGTCATTGTTCATATCGGCTGCAAGCTTTTGCAGCTCGCCAAACGAATTTACGCCCAGCATATTTTTTCTTAAAACGGTGAGGTCTTCCGCACCGAGTTCTCCGCTCATTGAAACATTGCCCGCAATATATTTTCCGTAGGTGTATGTTTCCGACTCGAAGAATTTTGTGTTGAAATAGGGAATATCGCCTACCGTGACCACCGAACGCACGGTGTGACTGCCGACTGTGCTGTTATCAAGCGTAATGTTAGCTCCCGTTTCGTTTTCTTTGAGTACGCCGTCAACATACCACTGATATTTAACGGCGTCGGTTCCGGTATAGTTTGCCGCCGCGCTTACCGTAAATGTATCGTTTTCGCCGTTTGATGAAATACGTGTGCCGGCGGTGGTGAAATTGCAGTCGGCGGTAATGTCATCGGGCATACGGAAGGAAAGGTCTCTGATATTTACATCCCCCGTGCCCCAGGCGGAAATATCTAATTCAACGCCCTTGATGTAAAGTTTTTTGCCGCTGCTTGCAAATTTTAATAGATCTGTGTTTCCGATTAAATCAAAATACCCTTCACCGGCTCCGCCTCCGGGAATCGTGCCGACCTTAACGGTTTCTTTTCCGTTCCAGTTTACACTGTCGTCGCTGTTAAAGGGCATAATTATAAAATAAACTCCGACCGGATTTTGCATATACGGAGTTGCGTAATGCATACGGGTGAAGGTGTTAAGGTCAATAAGCTTGGTGGAATACTGGTTATTTAAACGCTTCATGTCGCTGCCGTTCCATCTGAGCTTTAGCTGTAAAAAGCCGCCCGGGTTATGATAAACATCAAATCTGCCGGAATTGGGGCCCTGGTCCCAGTTATACCAATTGCTGTCGGCAGCCGCGTCAAGCCAGCAGCGGTCGTTTTTATTTGTTTCCTTTTGTGAAGTGAAACGGAAATTTTTAAACGAAAGCGATTCATCTGCACCGAATTTATTCGTTGTAAATATAACGCCGTATAAATGCAGCTTTTTATCCGCTCCTGCTGTTTTCATAATGTCATAGTTCTGAGTAAGGTCAACGCTTACGGTTTGCTTACCCGCCTGAATTAAGGCTACCTTAATATTCTTTATTCCATCTATTCCGTCGCGGCAGCGCAAACTGATATAAGCGCTTTCGCCAACCATTTTGGTAACAAAATTAAGATATGGATTTACCGATAAATCAAGATCGTATTGTGTACCGCTGCTCTGTGCATGGCCATAATCATAATGATTGCTGTGCTGCGTGTATGTCCAAACTCCGTCCGATACGGTAATGTTGAAACGCCAGTTGTTTTCACCCGTAAAAGAATCAGTCGCCCACCAGGTTGTGCGCTGATCCTCGTTAAACCAATCCGGAACAAGATCTCCCGTTCCTTCGGCTGCTGCGCCAAATGCCGGGATAAACAGCGAAACCGCCGTTACAGCCAGTGCCGTAAGAAATGCGCATGCTTTTTTAAATCGTGCCATAAAAAATCAATCTCCTTTTGCTGAATTTTTTCTGCTGAACACAGTATATTACAGCAATAAAAGAAATTTCAATCGTTCATTTTCGCACAATATACAAAAAAGCATAAGTTTGGTAACAACTGTTATTAAAGAATGTCGCAAATACGGCGGTTTATCGCCTCTCGCAGCTTGTGGAAATCTTCCGTGCTGCGCGGGTAATCGGTGAAAGAAATTTTATAACCGATCTCACTGTCTAACCATTCCGCGGTTTTTTCAAACCCTTCCGCTTCGGCTAAAAGCTGCAGCGCGCGCAGATCCTGCAATGCGTCAAACAATACAAGCTGACGGATTGAGGGCATCGGTTTTCCGTCATTTCCGGGATAAACCAAAAACGGGTCGCCGGCGGGGAAATTTTGTCCGGCGTCGGTTGTGAAAAACGGGTTAATGGGTTTTCTTGAAAGGTAGTTAAACCAAAAATTATAGCCCCAGTGCAAGAAACCCGAAATTTGATAGCGGAAAAGCTGAAGTCCCAGCGCACGGTTGCGGTAGGACGGCATTGCGATCATTCGGTTGCAGACGCGGTTTAACTGACCGCAGCAGTAATAGACCCACCGCTCGGATACTCCGTTGCGGTAAAACTCCTCGGCATGCTCGTTATCGGGCACGGGAATTTGCACCAAGCCTTCGCTGTAGAAAGAATATTCCGAAAGTGCGTCAAAGGTTTTGCAGCCCTTGAGCAGCGGAAGAACGGTCTGCACCGCTTTTCGGTAGCTTTCGATGTGCTTTTCGTCAGGCTCGTCGGATATATGAAAGAGACAGTTATCCAAAAGCTGTTTTTCTTTCATAAATGATTTTACCGCCGGCAGAAAGCTCTGTAAAAATTCGGCGTATTCGGCTGAATCGGCGTCTGTTTCCCAGCCGAATCGGCGGTATGATTTGCCGTTTTCCGTTACGATGATTTTGGGCGCATGCTCGCTGCCCCATTGTGTGAAAAGGTGCGGAAATTCAAAATATTTAATTCCGCAGTCAAGCGCTAAATTGATATAACGGTCCAGCTTTGAAAAATCAAATGAATAACCGTCTTTTGAATAATAAATATCAACAAGCTGAACGGTTGGTCTTTCAGAGCCGACGGCAGTATCGAGCGGGGGAGTAAAAAGCGGAGTGAGCAGCATATTGACGCCGTAATACGCAGCCTGACGGATATAATTGTCTATTATTTCCCAGTGCCGTTCGCTGAAAACCTCCGTTCCGTAATATACCGCAAGGCTGTCACAGTGAAACCACTCGGTATGTATGAGCCGCTGGGGCGGCAGGGCGGCGGGAATTACATTTAATGAAAAGCTTGTCTCTGCCGCACATTCGGGCTCGGCTTCGTTTTTTAATGTAACGCACAGCTTATGTTCGCCTGCCCGCGCGTTTTCGGGTACGGTTATTTCAAACCACAGGCAGCTCCAAAAGCCGGGCGAGTATTCGGCTCTGCCGCTGCATATTTCAAGCAGATCGGGGTAAAGCCCCGGTTTATCCGAAAGAAAATCATCGTCCGCCCATTTATACTTTACAAGGCGTACCGGTACGCTTTGTACCTGATAGCAACGTATGTTTTCTTTTAAATCACTTTCCCATTCAACAAAAAAATCATCACGCAAGCCGTCGTCGGCGCGAAAAGCCAGCTGAACATTAAAGCGTTCACCGCGAAGTGCGGAGCCGCACAAAATTTCACGCCCGGCAAGCGATTGCTCGGGGAAAACCTTTTCCAGTGAAGAAACCCAACAGGTTGTGATGTTCATATAAACCACCCCTTAAAAATCTTTAAATGTATAATAGCAAAAAAAATTCCACCTTGCAATAGCGAAAATTCGTGAAATATCATAAGCGGCATAAACAGTGCGGAAAACGGTATATTGTGCATGTTTCTGTTTCTAAAATGCGGAAAACGGTATATTGGAAGAAAATAGCGGATTGAAAGTTTAAGGTTTATGTAATATGATGATATTGTAAAAAACCGGAGGTGAAGAAAATGTATTTTGCAGACGCCGTAAACGGCGACGACCGAAACGACGGGCTGACGCCTGCAACCGCCTTTGCAACCTTGGAAAGGTTAAATGAATTAATACTTTCCCCCGGAACGACCGTAGCTTTAAGAAGCGGCGGCATTTTTACGGGAACGCTAAAGCCGAAAAACGGAGGCACGAAAGATAAGCCTATTCGCGTCACCTCCTACGGAGAGGGACCTTTACCCATAATCAATGGTAACGGGGCGGAAAATGCGGTTGAGATAAGAAACCTTTCATATATTGAAGTGAGCAATCTTGAAATAATTAACGCTTCTTCCGATATATATACGCCCCGACGCGGAGTATTTGTATGCTGCGGGGAAAAGGGCGGCAAATATTGCGGAATTACCCTTAAAAATCTTTATGTACATAATATAACAACTTCCTTCGGAAGAGAGGCGGGCGGAATAATAATTTGGTGCGATCCCGCCGACTCACCGGTAAGCTATGACGGCGTGACGGTTACCGGCTGCACCGTGTGCGATACCGGAGCGCAGGGAATTACATTTTCCTCCGCCTACAGTTACAGGGTGGGCATTGACTGGACAGACCTGCCGTACACACCGTCACATAATATCCGCATTACGGATAACTATATTGCCCGCTGCGGAGGCGACGGAATTTTTCAATCCTGTGCGGAAAGTCCGATTATCGAACACAATACCGTGGCAATGTGCTGCTTTGCGGGGAACACGCCATATGCCGGAATCTGGCCGCACAATTCGCAAAATGCGGTAATGCGCGAAAACGAAGCCTTCGGCTGCGTGCTGATCGCGGGCGACGGTCAGGGCTATGATGTGGATATAAACTGTACCGATACGGTTGTTGCCGACAATTTAAGTCATCACAATGACGGCGGATTTATATTGCTTTGCACCTCGGGCGATATCGGCGGTTACAACAACGGAATTACCGTGGAACGAAATATCAGCATTGACGATTCGGGGCAGATATTCACGCTTTCGGGGCCGATTAAGAATATAAGGATTTCAAACAACCGCGTTTCGGTTGAAAAAAATATTCATACGCGCTTAATCGGAACATATCAGTGGGGCGAGAAAGGCGGCGGGCCTGAAAACGTAACGGTTACGGAAAATTATATTTATATGAATACCGACGGTGAAAACCGATTCTTCGATATCCCGCCGAGGTTTACGGGTAACAGCTTCGGCGGCAGCTACGGATATGAAAATTTAAACGATGCATCTTTTTCTTCACTCAAAGCTGTACCGTTTGATAAAAGCAAATACCTTATTATTAAACAAACCGGAGGAGACAAAAATGAGCAAACAGGCAGTATTTTTTAAACGCGCGCTTGCACTGTGCCTTTGTTGCGTTATAGCCGGCTGCACGTTCAGCAGCTTGTCGGCTGTAAAAGCCAAGGCGGAAGGTACAGACTTTTTTAACCGTTGGTTTTCCGCCGATAACGACAGTAAGTGGTGGGACGGAAACTCCTACAACGGATTGACCGGTCCTGACGGAGGATTTTATATTAACCACCCTAACGGTAATTGGCAG
>URGH01000102.1 GCA_900547305.1 uncultured Oscillospiraceae bacterium
AGCCCTTGGTTTTGTCGCCGCTGTTGTAGGCGGTGCGCCATTCAATATCCGAGGCAGGGAAAGGGAGTAACAGCTTTTGCTTTTGCGCTTCGGTCATAAAGACACCTCCCCATAAAAGTCCGCAAGCGTTTTACCCGATGGAATAAGAATATCCGAATAATAGTATTCGGGCGTCTTATCTGCCAAATGCTCCATCAGCTCACGGTGATTTAATTGCAGCCGGTTATTCCTGATATTAAAATAATCGTCGTTATCCGGCAGACTTAAAATATAGTCCGGCATATTGGAAAGGGAATACGGGGATTTTATTGCCGGCAGCTCATTGTCTCCGGTACATAAGGAGAAGTTGTTGCTTACATTTGAAAACGGATAAACAAACATTTTAGAATTTTCTCTGAGTATTCCGTTTTCGGTAACGCCTGAATATACCCGTCGGATTTTGCCGCTGCCGCCTATCTTAAAGCCGAATACAAGCTTCGGCAGCGGGAAGTCCGGGTACTCGGTCGCCATATATGTAACGGTGGCTTTTGAGTACGGATATTCTATCGCTGCGGAAAAATCTCCGGTTTCGGGGCAACAGCTGTAAAACAGCGCGTTTTTGGGTAATACGGCATGGTATACCGGCTTTATTTCCCGAAGACTGCTTTTTATGCAGACAAGCAGATCATTGATTGAGATATTTTTAATACGTTTAATGCCGTTTCTTCTTTCCTCGACCGCTATTTCCGCACTGTCCGAGATATGAATGGATAATCTGTCGCGTTTCATTATGCTGCCATCTTCCTTTCTTTCCGTTTTTTCATAGGAATTATTTCCGCCTTTCTTTTCTCCGTCAGCCTTTCAAGTTCTTTACAGGACGCTTCCGCAAAATGCAGTATGGAGGCTATTGTCTGTATCATTTCTACGGTTTGGTAAAATTCCGGACCTATATATACCTTCAAAAAAGCCTTTTTTGTTGACGAGACATTGTAATCCCAGTCATACGAATAATCCCCGATAGAGCGCATTTTATTGCTTATGTGCGCTTCAAGGCGGCTTATCCAAAAGTTATTGCCTTTAGGTATGCCGTTCATGCTGCCGTATTTCAGCGCAAGACTGATATATCTTTTAAGGCAGTCGTTTCTGAAGACTATTACCGTACAGTCAAAGCCGTTGGTTTCTTCTTCGTCAATATATCCGTCCGTAGTAAGCAATGCTTCAATAAAGGTCTCATATTCGCTGTCTGAATGAATTTCACTGTCCGTTACGGAAAAACCGTTGTCATACAGTATCTTATCCATAGCGAGAACGGAAATGTCATGGTCTATATCTCCTATATTACTTTCAAACACAAAACCACCCCTTTATATATAGTCCGAATGTGAGTTGAGCGGAGGAGCACCCGATATTTTTGAATACAACTCAAAAAGAGCCTTGTTTTCCGGTCGTTCTGCGGCAACATTATCCTTGTAATAGTCGCATACCGTTTCAATATCCGTGCGGTCAAACGCAGTCATATTAACCTTGCCGGTATATACCTCTTTTCCCTGCGTTTTGGGGAGTATTACCGCCTTGTAAAGATACGCAGCGCCCGAAGATATTTCTTTGAGCCTTTTAAGGTGATTAACCTGCTTTTTTGAGGGGATAGCTCTGAGATTTTTCATAAACAGCTCCGGTACTATTTCCACCAGCATTCAATAATTCCTCCTCGGTTACAGTTTTGTACCTCCGTCATAACGACACCGCCTCGTAAAAATCCGCAAGTGTTTTGCCCGATGGAATAAGAATATCCGAATAATAGTATTCGGGAGACTTATCTGCCAAATGCTCCATCAGCTCCCTATGACTGAGATGCAGTTTATTATTCTTATGTTGGAAATAATCATCGTTATTCGGCAGACCTAAAATATAGTCCGGCATATAGGAAAGGGCATGTATTTTTTTGATCTCCGGTAACAGGTTACCTCCTGTGCATAAGGAAAAATTTTTGAGAACATTTGAAAACGGATAATGATACATCGGGGTATCTTCACGTAATATGCGGCAGTTCTTGGCAACTCCCAGGCATACCTGCTGAATATACCCGTCGGCGCTAACCTTAAAGCCGAATACAAGCCTGGGCAGCGGAAAATTCCGGTACACCGTTTTCATATATGTAATATCTGCTCTGTCATACGGGTATTCAAGCGCCGCGGAAAATTTATTGCTTTCATTGGAAAAGCTGTGAAACAACGCATTTTTAGGCAGGACGATATTCCGGATTGGAATAAAATCCTTTGTACTGTCCTGAATACAGTGAATAAAATCATTCATTGTAATTCTTTTAACAGTTTTAATGCAGTTTTTTCTTTCCTCTACCGTTATTTCCGCGTCGCTCCAAATATGGATAGATAATCTGTCACGCTCCATTATGCAGCATTCTTCCTTTCTTTCTGTTTTTTCATGGGTATTATTTCCTCCGTCTTTTTCGCTGTCAGCTTTTTAAGTTCCCTGCATGAGTCTTCCGCAAAATTCAGTATAGAAGCAACCGATCGTACAAGGCATACGGTCTGGTAAAATTCGGGACCGACATATACTCTTAAAAAGGTTGTTTCAGCATATCGGACATTATAATCAAAAGCATAATCATAATCTCCCAAATCACGCATTTCGTATTCAATATAGTCTTTCAGCTTTTTTATCCAGAGGTTATCTGCTCTCGATATACCGTTCATACTGCCGTACTCTAAAGCCAGACGAACATATTCCTTTAAGCAGTGGTTGTGAAAAATCACTGCCGTATCATCCGGGTGGCGGCAGTCATCACCGTAAATATACCCATTCAACATATAAATCGCATCATAGAAGGCTTCAGCTTCGCTGTCTGAGTGAATTTCGTTTTCGCCTGTGGGGAAACCGTTGTCATACAGTATTTTGTCCATAGAAAGTACGGCAAGGTCGTGATCTATATCTCCTATATTACTTTCAAACACAAAGACCCTCCTTACATAAAGCTTGTACGGCAGCGGGAAGGAGCAGCCGCGGTTACTTTTTCATACAGAGAAGCGAGCGGTTCGGTTTTCGGACGACAATATTCAATGTTATCCTTAAAGTAATCACATACTATTTCAATATCATCGAGGTCAAACTCAGCCATATTAACCTTGCTTGTATATACTCTTTTTCCCTGCATTTTAGGAAGTATTACCTCCGTATAAAGATACGCAGCACCCGGAGATATTTTTTCGAGCTTTTCACAGTGATCATCCGGCTTTCTTGAGGGAACATTCCTCAGATTTTTTATGAGCAGCTCCGGTATTATTTTCGCCAACATTCAATAATTCCTCCTCGGTTACAATTCTGGTTTTGGGTTTTGAATAGTAGGTAATAATGCAGAAATACCGGTTACCTGCCGTTTTATGCCGGGAATACACATAACCGTACCCCGTTTCCATACAGGCGTTGCAGCGCGCCCAGTCCTCCGGGGAGATTTCTCCCCAGTCGCCGCATTTGTGGCGTTCAAGCGCGCAGGCAATATCTGTTTCCGAAAGTATTTCCTTTGCCTTTCGGCTCAATGTATATTGTCCTATATCCCGTATCTTCATAAGTATGGGCTTTCGGGAATACTGTGCTTTAAGCGCCTTGAGCGTAACTATCGCCCTTTGCTCTGCCTGTATCGCCCTTAAAAAGCTCTCATAAGCGGCAGATAATTTCCTTATGCTTTGTGGATAGTTTTTAAAGGCTTCAAGCAGCTTTTTTTTGGCGCGCTTTGCCGTAATAGAACGAAACAGTAGGCGTATTTTTGCAATTATTTCTCGTTTAAAATTCATATATACCCCTTTCAGGCTGCGGCGGGCAAAATGCCTGCCGTTTTAGTGCGGATGTTCTGCATTATATTATCCAGCTCACATAGGCTTTTTCTTAGCCGGAAAGAGATCTCCGTCAGCTTAAAGCCGTCGAGCAGCAGCGCCAGCACCTCGCGTTCGTTCTGCTCAAAGGCGCTTAAAAGCTCGGATATTTGTATGCACTCCAAAAGCTCGGTTATACCGTCGTGCTCGTCCGCTAAGGTTTCCGCAACTATGCGGTAATAGTCGTCGTTGCAGAACAGGCTTATAACGTTCCCCTCGCTTTCCGCCTTTACTGCTGCAACCGCTCTGTCCATCGCCGCATATGCGCGCTTTTTGAAATTGTCTTTGCCTGATATAACGCAGTCCAAAAATGCGAATACCACGGTATCGTAGTATTCGTCGGGGGATAGCCTCCGTTCTTTAAGGTATTGCAGTATAACTCCGTGATGTTCCGCCGCAAACGCGGCTTTTTCTTCTGTTAATATCATTTTTCTGTCTCCTTGTTCATCATCATTATGATGCTAATAAATCAAATAGCGTCAACTGTTTGTCTTGAGTTGTCGTTTCGGGTGCAGGTGCAGGCAGCGCAGGTACTTCCGGCTTAATAACTTTAAGCAAAGGCGCTTTCTTCTCCTTTTTGTCGTTTTTAACCGCCATTTTCTTAAAGGTAGCCGTAAGATCCTCAACGCTTTCTTTAATGTCGCTTGCAAGCTCCCTTGCCAACTGGGTAGTCATATCCGTGTTCTGCGACAGTGCAGCCAGTCCCTCCTCGGACAGCTGCCCCTCAATCATTGTCGCCGCAGCAAGCTTTGAAGCCATAAGCTTTAGCGCCCGCTGCTGCATGGTATCCGCAAAGTAAAAAAGATACACTTCAATTTTGGGCGCGGTCTGGTTTATACGCCAGCTGCGGAGTGACGCCTGCCTTAACACATAAAGGTTAAACGCGAGGTTGAAAAATATAAGGGTGGTAAAATCGTTAAGGTCAAGCCCTGTTTCAACCAACTTTGGGTTAGTTATAAGGACCTGCATACCCTCGTTCAGCTTTTTATGCACCCACTCCTCACGCTTTGGGGCTTTCACACTCTGCTTTAAAATGCAGGCTTTAATTCCCATTTCTTTAAGCCTGTCTATTAAAAGCGGCTGAGTATCTAAGTGCACCCAAGCGGTGTAGATAATAACCCTTTCACCCGCGGCTATCTTTTTACCCACAAGCTCCAGCACATTATTCAGCTTATTGTTCGGCTCGTCTGTAAAGTCACTCGGGATAATAGAGAAATCCAATGCGGTTATAGGCGCGTGACCGTAAGGCTGATCGGGGTATGCCGTCAGCAGATTAAGATATGGGGACAGCAGCTTGTTAGCAAGCCGTCTGTCCTTTCGCATTACGGTACGGAACTCATCCTCCATATGCTTGTATTCCTTTTCCACTCTTTCGGACATTTCGCAGGCCACCGGAATTTCCTCATAATCCGGCAGCTCCTTTGCCATATCGTATAGGGATAGAAACACCGTGTTTTCCATAAGGTATCTTGAATAAACGATAGGCGAAATACCCGGCAGGAATTTCTCGCGTACCTTTTGCATCCTGTTCTTTGAGGCAACGTTATACTTTGTTTCGGGAGTTTCATATATGCTCTCTACCACGCCGTAGCGCTGACAAAACTTTCGCGCGTCGTTGTACTTAAAGCCGTCCGCCAACATTAAGCGGGGTTTCAGTCTGAACAGCAGATAAAACGTACCCTTGGCATAGCCGTTTATTAGGGTTGCGGTCATGGCAATAACCTTTTTTGCAGTACCGGCTATTTCCGCCATAGCCTCGCCCTGTGCGCTTTCGCCCGAATATTCGTGCAGCTCGTCACAGATATATGCGTCGATTTTTTTGAAACGGTGCTTAATATACCGTGAAAGCGGAAATTTACGGTATGCGCCCTGTGCGGGGAATATGCCGTTTGGATTATCCATAACGGCGCCTACCTGCTTTTTCATTCCAATAGTCTTGAGCTTGCCTGAACAAAAGGGGAATTTGCGGTGGATATATCCGTAACCGCCTATTCCAAGTCAAGGAAAGCCGAGCGCCATACGGTTTCGCTCGCCGCATTTTCCCGCCTGTCTTGCGCTCATTTTTGGAATACCGCGTATTCCTGCAAATTCGTGCTGCGCCGATCAGAAAAATGCGGCGGCAGAAACTTCGCAGAACCTTACAAATAGAAAATTTTTATGTAAAACGCCGCCGCGGAGCGCAGGAATACTAACGTATTTCAAGCGACAAGGCAATGTTAGACGGAAAATTTTCATTCGTAAGGCGTATGTGGTTCGACTTTCCTTGGCTTGCCACTCGTTTTTGCCGGGGTCTAAGCAGTCAGGATTATCTGCCTCCCACAAAACGGTTTTACAGCTTTGGCATTTATGGTTTTTATTGTTTTCCTCATGGAAGAAAACACTGTCCGCAGGGACGGTATATGATGTGCCGTCGGTCGTCACCGTCATTTCCTGAACCGCGCCGCATACAGGGCAGATAAAACCTTTTCTGCGCTTGTTCCACATAACGGTTGGCTTACGCAGATAACCGCTTCTTGCGCTTTCCTTTGAAAGCACCATAAAAACTGGTTTGTCCGTTGTGCGGTACAATTCGTACATACGGTCAACATCCGTAATGCTTGATACTACCCTTGCAATACAGTTCGGTACGGTTTCGTAAAGCTCGCGCACCCATTTCTTTGCCACATGTGACGGGCAG
>URGH01000103.1 GCA_900547305.1 uncultured Oscillospiraceae bacterium
ATTGGGGTAGAAAAGAATTATTTTCATGAAACCTTTTACCGCAATGCGGACAGCGGCAGCGCCTTTTTCGGAGCATAATAACTACATTCTTACCGAATGCAGGAATATCTTTTATTTTTTGCAGTCTGTAATCGTGTACTGTATCTGTTGCGGTACCGCAACAGATACAATTTTGACTTTTTCTTTCAATTTCAAGATAAATAATTAAATTATTTTCTTCTTTTTCAACATTTGTTATTTTTACCCCTTGCAATCCGAGCAATTCTTCTGTAAAATGATTATAGAGCATATTGGAGCCTTTGTTTATGGTATCTACTCATTATATGCTCTACTTTTTTCTTGTCTTTTTTTGTAGGCTCTACTTGCTTACCCCAACATTTATTATAGAGCCTTTCAAAATGACGGAACACGTCCGCCTGTGACTGTGAATGATCAGCCCGATTCATTAAACATTAAGGAAAATTACATAGACGCAGGCGGCAATTTTTGGATAGCAACCGATAATGACAGGTTGATCGGTTCTATCGGCATCATGCCGTATGGTAAAAAAATTGCGGTATTGAAAAAATTCTTTATATACGAGGATTACCAGGGCGAACCCTTCCATCTGGGGCAAAAGCTATATGCTTCGTTATTATCCTTTGCAAGGGAAAAGGGATTTACAACAATTTTACTTGATACGCCGCATAATACCGTAAGAGCACATAAATTTTATGAAAAAGCGGAATTTAAGAAAGTAGATGGAAACGAGCTACCGATTAAGTTCAGTCATCCGTATAAGGACTGTGATTTCTTTTTATTAAATTTATAAACGGCTTAATTCAAAATATTAAAAACGGGTGTGCTTATGAATAAACAGGAAATATATGATTTTCTTAACGCCAAAAATATTAAATACGAAATAACCGAGCACAAAGCGGTTTACAATATGGAAGAACTGGCAGAGGTAAAGCTGCCGCACCCCGAGGCGGACGCGAAAAATCTTTTTGTGCGGGATGATAAACGGCAGAATTATTACCTTATAACCGTAAAGGGTGAAAAACGGGTGAATTTAAAGGACTTCCGCCGCGAAAACGGCACGCGGCCGCTCACCTTTGCATCGCCCGAGGAATTATCGGAAATAATGGGGCTGATACCGGGTGCGGTAACGCCGCTGGGGCTTTTGAACGATAAGAATCACCGCGTTAAATTCTATTTGGATAAGGATTTTGAGGATATGGATTTTATCGGCGTTCACCCGAACGATAATACGGCTACGGTGTGGCTGAACCCCGCCGACCTTATAAAACTTTTAAAAGAAAACGGTAGCGAAACTTATATTTTTTAAAGGAGATAATATATTATGGTAAAGCACATAATTCTTTGGCAATTATCAGATAGCTTAACGGAAGAGGAAAAGGCTAAGACCGCGCTTAACGCCAAGCAAAACCTTGAGGGTTTAATGGGCAAAATTGAAGGGCTTACCGAAATCAAAGTGATAACGGACAGGCTTGCCGGCTCTAATGCGGATATGATGCTCGACAGTACCTTTACTTCGGAAGAGTCACTTAAAAACTATTCCGTTAACCCCGCGCACGTTGCGGTTGCCGATACCTATGTAAGACCGTTCGTAAAGGCGCGCGGCTGCATGAATTTTGAAATTTAATTACTTGACAAAGCCCACATTTTATTGTAATATAGTGTTATAAATTAAAACGCAATGACGGGAATAAGTAATCCTTTTGTGCGAATTTCAGAGAGGGAGCGTTTGCTGAAAGCTCCTGTTCGCGCGGCGGTATGAAGCTATCCCCGAGCGGCGCCCGAAAGGGCAGACGGCTTGCCGCCGTTATCGGCAAAGGTATTTTTAAGTACCGCAGAGTGCGGAGCGTTCGCTCCGAAAACGGGTGGTAACACGGATATTTGTTTATTCGTCCCGAGTGCAGATTGCTGCACTCGGGGCTTTTTTTATTTTTAAAGGGAGGAAAATTAAATGAAATACGAAATACTTAAATTATTGGCGCGCAACGCGAAATACACCGCAGAGGAAATAGCCGTAATGCTCGGCACGGACGAGGAAACGGTGAAAAACGAAATAAAGCAGCTTGAAAAGGACGGCTTAATTAAGGGCTACAAGGCGATAATCGACTGGCAGCGGCTGGACGGCGCCTATGTTTCGGCAATTGTGGAGCTTAACGTTATTCCGAAAGCGGGACTCGGCTTTGAAGAGGTTGCCGAAAAGGTTATGAAATACGACGAGGTGGAATCGGTCTACCTTATGTCGGGCGGGTATGACCTTAACGTAGTTGTAAAGGGCAAAACGCTGCAGGATATAGCGCGGTTTGTGGCGCGCGAGCTTGCGACTATTGATTCCGTAACCCAAACTTCAACCCACTTTGTAATGCGCCGCTATAAGGAAATGGACGTAGAACTTGTAAGCGGGCAGGAAGACGACAGGGGGCAGCTCTGGATATGATAGATTACTCTCGTGCGCTTAACCCGACCGTGGCTGAAATAAAGCCCTCGGGCATACGCAAATTTTTCGATATTGCCGCCACTATGAGCGACGTTATTTCGCTCGGAGTGGGCGAACCCGATTTTCAAACCCCGTGGCAAATACGCAAAGCGGGAATAAATTCCCTTGAAAAAGGGCATACAAAATACACCGCAAACCGCGGCATTGCGCAGCTTCGCACAGAGGTTGCCGATTTTGTAAAGCGTAAATATTCGCTTACCTACAACCCCGATACCGAGGTGCTTATAACCGTAGGCGGCAGCGAGGCGATAGACGCTTGCATACGCGCCGTTGTAGCCCCGGGGGACGAGGTTATAATTCCACAGCCGAGCTTTGTCTGCTATGAGCCGATAACCCGCCTTGCAGGCGGCGTGCCCGTGATAATAGAAACAAAAGCCGAAAACGATTTCAAGGTAACAGAGGAAGAGCTTAAAGCGGCGATAAGCGAGCGCACAAAGCTGCTTATACTGCCGTACCCGTGCAATCCCACAGGCGCTATTATGGAAAGAAAGGACCTTGAAAAAATAGCGGCTGTGCTTAAAAATACAAATATTTTAGTGCTTTCTGACGAGATATACTCCGAACTGACATTCGGCGGCGAAAGGCACGTTTCCCCCGCCGCAATTGACGGTATGTGGGAAAGAACCGTAACCGTAAACGGGTTTTCAAAGGCATTTTCAATGACGGGCTGGCGCTTAGGGTACGCCTGCGGACCTGCCGAAATAATGAAGCAGATCACCAAAATACACCAGTTTGCCATAATGTGCGCCCCCACCACCTCGCAGTATGCCGCAATAGAGGCGCTTAAAAGCTGCGATGAAGACGTTGAGCGAATGGTTAAGGAGTACGATATGCGCCGCCGCCTTATAGTTTCGGGCTTTAATAAGCTGGGGCTTACCTGCCGCGAGCCAAAGGGCGCATTTTACGCTTTCCCGTCAATTAAAAGCACGGGTATGAGCAGCGAGGAATTCTGCGAGCGACTGCTTTACTCAAAGCGGGTTGCAGTAATTCCCGGCACTGCTTTCGGGGATAGCGGCGAGGGCTTTATACGCGCCTCATACTGCTATTCGCCCGAGCATATAAAAGGAGCGCTGACAAGAATTTCGGAATTTTTAAAAGAGATATAAAACAACAGAATACGCCACGCAAATGTGACATAATTTGCGCCGTCTCGGTCGTATAATAATTATACGGGGAGGCGGCGCTTTTGATTGTCTATGCGGATATACTTATAATACTGAATTTGGCGGTGAATTATTTTTTGCTGCGCACCGCGGCTTTTTTGCAGCACCTTAACCCGCCGCTTTGGCGTATGCTGCTTTCCTCATTAGTCGGCGGTATTTCATCGCTTTACATATTCCTGCCGCCGCAGGGCGCGGTTTTGGATATTTTATTCCGCACAGCCGTTTGCGCCGCTATGACCTTTATTTGCTTCGGTTTCGGCAAAATCAAACGCTTTTTGCGCAGCTGCGGGGTATTTTTGCTTGTGACGTTCGGCTACGGCGGGGCTATGACGGCGCTTTGGTATCTTTTAAAGCCGAGCGGTATGACGGTTATAAATTCGGTTGTGTATTTCAATATTTCGCCCGCCGTTCTTATTTTTTCGTCTGTTGCGGCGTATTTCCTGCTGCGGCTGCTCTCTCTTATCTTTTCGGGCACCTCAAAGCTGGCTGAAAGGTGCGAGATTACCGTATCTGCCGGGAGCAACAGTATAACTATGGAAGGCATTGTGGATACGGGCAACTCGGTTGAGGATATATTCGGCGGGGGCGAGGTAATAATAGCCGACGGCGAATATGTTAAAACGCTTTTCGGGGAAACCGACCCCGCCTTAAATAAAGAAATACAGTCGCGCTATAGGGTAATGCCCTGCGGCACGGTAACGGGCGGCGGAACGCTTGAAGCATTTAGGTGCGATACCGCGCTTGTAAGCGACGGAAAGCGGAACGTAAGGCTTAATAAACCGATACTTGCCGTATCGAAAACACCGCTAAAGGACGATTATTCGGCAATAGTAAATCCGAGAATATTTATGTAGAAGGGCGACGGAAATGAATATCAGAGCGTTAATAATAAAGTGGCTTATTAAATTCGGAATAGTAAAACCCACGTTTTACATAAACGGGGCGGAAACGTTGCCCCCGCCGCTCGGCACGGCGGAAGAGACAAGGCTTTTGCGCGAGGGCGGGCAGGAAAACCGCGATAAACTTATAGTGCATAACCTGCGGCTTGTGGTTTACATAGCGCGAAAATTCGATTCCGCCGCCGTTAATATTGAGGACCTTATATCAATAGGCACAATAGGGCTTATAAAGGCGGTAAACACCTTTTGCCCCGATAAAAACATTAAGCTTGCAACCTATGCCTCGCGCTGCATTGAAAACGAAATTTTAATGTATTTAAGAAAAAACGCCTCGCAAAAAAACGAGGTATCGATTGACGAGCCGCTCAATATTGACTGGGACGGCAACGAACTGCTTTTATCCGACGTTTTGGGCAGCGACGGCGATGAGGTGGGCAGGGGAATCGAACAGGAAGACGAAAGGTACTTGCTTTTGAGCTTTGTGTGCGAGCTGCCGCCGAGAGAAAAGCAGATAATGGAAATGCGCTTCGGTATGAACGGCTATGAGGAGTATACCCAAAAAGAGGTGGCTGACGCGCTGGGAATTTCCCAGTCGTATATATCAAGGCTTGAAAAGCGAATTATATGTAAACTTAAAAAACAGCTTGAAAAAGCGGTGTAGTGCTGATAAAATATATACGGTGATATTTTTTGGAGCAATATGAAAAAATACTTGCCGTATGGCTTGTTGTAATAAATTTTATTTCCGTTATTGTATGTATAGCCGATAAAAGCCGCGCAAAACGCGGCAAATGGCGCGTGCGGGAAAGGACGCTTTGGACGCTGACTTTTTTGGGCGGCGGTGCCGGAATGTACCTTACAATGCGGCTTATACGCCACAAAACCCTGCACAAAAGTTTTATGATAGGTATACCGCTTATTGTTATTCTGCAAATTATCGCCGTATTTTGCATTTTGTACTTGAAATAATGCGGCGGAAATGTTAATATGATTACAGTAAATATTCAGGGGGATGTTAAAAATGTCATTTTGTACTAAATGCGGCGCCGAGCTTAAAGAGGACGCAAAATTCTGCCCTGCCTGCGGCGCTCCCGCAGAGCCGAAAGCAGAGCCTGCGGCTGAAGAAAAGCAGCCCGAGCAAAACACCGAACAGCAGAATACATATCAGCCGAATACTACGTCTGATTTTGCGCAGAAATTCGACCAATTTACCGATACAGAGGATAGAACCGCCGAGTTTGACAAGGCGGATATATCGGCAAATAAGGTTTACGCGATTTTGTCGTATATAGGCTTTTTGGTGCTCGTTCCGCTTATTGCCGTTCCGAAATCGAAATACGCGCGTTTCCACGCCAATCAGGGGCTTGTGCTTTTAATAGGCGAGGTTGCTTACAGCATTGTACGCAGCGTTTTGCTCTTTGTTTTAAGCTTCGCCTCAATAGGTTTGGGTCGTATACTTTACCTTGCGGTAAAGTTCGCAACCGGCGCTGTAGGAATAGTTTTCATTGTTTTTGCGGTAATAGGCATTGTAAACGCCGCGCAGGGTATTGCTAAGGAACTGCCGCTTGTCGGAAAAATTAAAATATTAAAATAAATTCGAATGTTTTAGAGAGCCTCATAGCCTCCCCTGTGTAAGGGTGCGGGTGTCCGGTGGACACCCGCACCCTTACACAGGGGAGGCA
>URGH01000104.1 GCA_900547305.1 uncultured Oscillospiraceae bacterium
TTCTGCTTCGCAGAGGTGTCCACCGGACACCCGCACCCAAACACCGGGGAGCCGATTTTCCTCCCATAGTCGACCTATTTTGCGACGGCAAACAGCGGCTTTCCCGCGAAAAAAGGCGCATATCTCATTAAAACGGCGCAAACAAGTTTGTTTTCTTATAATTTTGGTTTGTTTTCTTTATTGAATTAATTTGTCAAATATGCTAATATGTATACACAGCAATCTTGTCGGGTGTATCAAAATTATTAAAAAGGAGATAGGAAAATGATAAAAACAACACCAAAAAGCATTTTTTCTCGCAGCAGGCTTTCTGCAAAAAAAGTTGTTTCAGTTTCTGCCGCGGTTGCGGTTTGTTTGACATCGGCACTTACCCTCAAAGCAAATGCCGAAACAACGTCACCCTATGGCTACGACGGTTTAAACGCTAAAATTTACACCCCAATGGATTTGGTCCCCAAAAAAGACAGCACGGACAGCTTTAATACCGGCAGCGATGTTTGGAAATTCGGCTTTGAAAAGCTGGCATCGAGCGATTACGACGTAATGACCGGGCTTGAAGACAAGGATCTCTTCCGGGTAACGACAGCGGGCTTTGCCGCACCGGAAATTAAAAAGCTGAGCGCCGGCACGGCAAAGATCAGCTGGAGCGCCACAGAGCCAGCAGCCGCGGTATACACGGTAAAGGTTTTAAATACCGTCGATTCAACAATTGCGGAGTACACCGCAAAGGGAACGGAATGTGTTCTTGACGGTCTTTCCGAAACGGGAATTTACAATATTCAGGTAACGGCAGGCGGCAAGGCTTCCTATGTGGCGGTTTATTCCCCGTCCAACGCCGCATCCTCCAATGTGAAAACCGTAAACGCAGATATAAAAATGCTCAAAGGCGGAGATACGGATCAGCTTAACGATCACTCCACAGCGGGCATAGGCACCGGCGGAGCATATTTCTTAATCGATATTAAGGACGAAGGCTCTGAAATATTAAACAAAAACGGCGCGCTGCTTATAAAGGTAAGGCAGGATTTAGACGAAAGCAAAGTAACCGATATATACAAGAATGACAGAACAACCGTATTTTCGAGTAAGGATGCGAAAATCGACTCAAACCTTTTCTTTTTCTCGGTCGATCCAAATCATCTTTATCTTGAATACGGGAAAAGCGATAAAGTCACTACCGGTGCCGACTATATGATCGGTTCCGCTACGGCGAAAACATACTTCCTGAATTCGGATAAAACAAAGCTGGCGGAATTTTCCGCAAACACAAGCGGCTCGGTTCTTAATTATTCAAATTCAACCTTCAAGAAAGTGGGCTACCCGACCGACGGATATATGCTCATTCCACTTGCAATGTTCAGCGACAGATTTTTTGAAGAGGTTAAAATAAATAACTTTATCCGTATGAACACCTCTTCTTACAGATACACCGACGGCGCGGGAACATGCTATTACGACGCAAGCAAGGAAATATGGAATTTAATCGACCGCAGCTTGACCTTTGAGGACGTTCAGATTCTTTCCGATTACCGTTCGTTTGTTATTGAAAACGGATTGGCGGAGACGGAAGAAGACGGAACTTTCGCAATAGGCGCCGCCAACGCAACGCCTACTTTGGAATCAAAAGCCTATGTGCTGGGAGACGCGGCAATTTACACCGCAAAGGGCTTTTCGTCATCATATAATTTCTGCTATTCGTTTTTTGACGATAACTATTCGCACAACAGATATATAACGAGAAGTATACGTTATACATCAAAGCTCGGCGAAAAAATGATGTTCGGCTTCACGGCGCCCGAAACGGGTATTTATGAAATTGCCGCCCCGATAGACTCGGAATTGAATGTAAATGTAGATTACGCGGTTTCCAAGGTGACTGCCGACGGGGATAAAGTATACATTCAGGACTGGAACACCTACATGGACGAAGACGGAATTATTAAAAAATTCCTTAACAAGGGGCTTGACAGTCAGTTCTGCGATCTTCAGGTTTCGCTTAACGCGGGGGACACGGTCTACTTAGAGGCTTATACCGATACGGATAACGCGATAGTAAATATAGGTATGCCGACCGCCATGAAATTAAAGGTTACCGAAAACGAAGCGGGCGAAGAGGTTTACACATACCGCTTAAGCGATTATATAGAGAACCCCACGAGCCATAACAGAACGGTTGCTACCAGAAGCACCGTAATGCAGACAAACGCGGCTTGGGAATTCGGTTACTACGGCGTAAAGGTGACCGACGAAAAGGTGGAGAACGATACATGGGATACCCTGCCCGCTGCACAGTGCGACCCGATAAGCGCATACACCATGTCTGAGGGCGACGACGCGTCTCAAATAATAAACAGCCTTAAAGCCTATGAAATAATTCAGGGCAATAAGAATTATGATTATGACGCGCTTTTCTCAAACGTTGATAAAGGCAATTCGGTTAAATTCATAGCCCGCGATCAGAACGATTCATCAGTAGGTTGCTTTAAACTTATAGGAATTAATGCAGACGGAAAGGATACAAATAAACCGGCTGCGACGGACGTTGAAAATATAATTGTAACTTTGGGTGCTGCAAATGTTCAGAACGCCGCAACCTATGCCGTTGCGGTTAATGCGGTAATGAAATTTACGGCGCCTGTATCGGGCGGGGCTAAACTGTATTTATCCGATACCGATTTTGAACTGAAAAATTCGGGCAGATACTACAAGGTTTTGGTGCTCGGAGAGGACGGCACGGTGCTGAGGGTATACGGCGGCGCAGGCAAAGATAAGTACATAAAAGAAAACTATTACTTTGAAAAGGACTTCGTGCAGGGCGAGAGCGTATACCTTGCTTATGTATACGATTATGAAAGGTCACAAGTGACTTCCGGCTGCAACAGCAGAAGTTTCAAAATCAGAAACCCGTATGTTGAGTTTACCGGCAGCCGCAGCTATATTACCGTTAATACCGACGGCGGCAAAGCCGTTGCGGCGGATTTTGCGGGCACGGCTTTTAATGCGGGCGGAATAATAGAGCTTCCCGCAGCTGTAAAGACTGCCGCCGTATTCGCCGGCTGGAAGGACGCAGAAGGAACGGTTTATGCGGCGGGCGCCGAATACGAGGTTAAAGGAAACGACGCGCTGACCGCGCAGTGGAAATACCTCGGCGATATTGACGGCGACGGAGAAATAGGCAAGGCTTCCGATATAGCGCTGCTCAGAAAATCGCTCTTTACAAACGATAATATTGACGTTGCGGATGTAAACGGCAGCGGAAGCGTTGATATTACCGACCTTATAAGACTTAAAAAGTTTGCCACAGGCTCATCTTACAGGCTTGGCTGGTAGACCCGGTTACTGAAATTTTTATATTGCCCCTTTCCGGTTACTGCAACCGGAAAGGGGATTTGAAGTCGGAGGAATAATCCAAAACGGCGGTGCTCAATTTGTTTTGGTTTATTCTTGCTGCTTTAAATAAGTACTTTAATATTATTAAGGAGGGCATTATGCACACAGAAACTGTTGCACGGTTTAAAGGTTTTGGCAGGCAAAGCCTTACGAAAGGCAAAGCCCGCGCCGCGGCACTTTTGCTGGCGGCTGTAATCATTATCGGAACGGTTATTCCGCTTTTGAATTTTTCGGTGATAAACGCCGCCGATAAGTCTGTAAATTACCCTGTACTTGAGGGCGTACAAAGCAAACGTAAGCCTAAAACGGACGGCGTATGGGGGTACGGTATGACAGATTATTCCGTCAAGCCGGATTTTTCTGTTTCTTCGCCGCAATTTTCGGCGCCTAAAGCGGTTTGGGAGCCCGATAACTCAATTGCGAAATTAAACTGGAGCAGTGTTTCGGGTGCGGCGAAATATATTCTGAAAATATATGCCGGCACGACCCTCAATGCGGAAAAAGAGGTTTCGGGCGTTTCGTGGACGTCGGCTTATAATGAGTTTGAAAGCGGCGCGACGTATCAAATTCAGATTACCGCTCTTTCGGTTGACGGTACGGAGTTATCACATTCGGGAATATGCGTTTTCAGCACCGACGCTTCAAAACCGAACGTTACATATAATTACACCGTAAACGAAAACAAAATTTATACCGTTGATAAATATACAACGAGTACAAGTTTTTATATCAATAAAGAGTTAAACACAGGATACACGTTTTTGAACGCGGCTTCAGGCGCCGATCTGACGTTTACGGCAAAATCATCGCCCTCTGCTAAAATAGGCACATACCTGAGCTTTACCGCGCCCGACGACGGAATTTACGATTACTCCGGCGCGCTTCAGGTAAAGGCGAATAAAAATGTTGCGGGGGCGGACGTATATTCGAGAATAATCAAGACGGATTCTTCAAATAACCAAACCGTTATCTGGCCGTACAGCGGCGAGGGGTGGTCAAAACTTGAGGTTACGGCGGAGGAGCTTAATCCCATAGGGGAAACGGGCGTTCCGCAGGCGTTTCTGAAAAGCGGAGAGAAGATTGTTGTTCAGGTTTATATGGACAACGGCTATTCAAAGGAAGAATCGCTTAACATTTCTTTGGGCAACCCGACCGTAACTAAGGCAGAAACCGTTTCGCTTTATAAAAGCGGTATAAATAATTATGATTTTGCCGATTACGCAACGGCGAAAATATACGACCGCACAATTTCAGCGGGTAAGCTGCAGCGTTATTACGCGCGTTGGTATTCAAATATAATCAAGGTGACGGGCAGCGCGGTTTCCGCCGTTGATTACAACGGTTATGATAAAAACGCCGAGCTTACCTATGCGAGTCTTACCAATAATTCAAAGAAATCCGGCAAGATAGGGTATAAGTATTATACAAAGACAATTTCGCTTGACGACGGAGAGCTGTGCGTAGGGCTTGACGGTCACGGCGTTTCGTTCCGCTTTGTTTCACCGAACGAGGGTATGGCGACAATTTCAATGGCGGTTACGGGAAATTCGGACGACAGGCTTAAATACCGTTTAATGAAAAACGGCGCCCAGATATACCCGAACAGGGGCTGGAAGAGCATACTTACCAAGGAGCTTGTTAATATTTCCGCCTCGGCTGATGTTGCGGTGGGAGACGAACTGTCACTTGAGCTATACAGCGAGTCTTCCGATCTTATAAGCTATAAAATGAATTCGGCGCCGTCGGTAACGGTTTACGGCAAGGATGTTGCAAATAAGCCGTCGGACGATGTATTTTCGGCGCTGTGGGAACGCCCCTATAAGGGAAAGGAATACGCGGGTCAGTTTACGGCTATTCCGGGCAACGCATGGAAATTCGGAATACTGGAAAATCCGGGCGCGCCGTCGCAGAATGTTATTGAAACAAACTATTATAACTCGGACGGCAATTACCTTACAAACAAGAGCTACGGCAATTCGGGATACTGCTTTGCCGAAGAGGAGCTTAAATTCAAAATAGCCGACGCTAAGCACGGCATGTCCCTTTCCTTTGTTTCACCCGAGGGCGCATATTACGATTTCAGCACGGCGCTTAATCTTACGGGCGTAACCGAAAACACTTATTTCAGGCTGCTGAAAAACAACAGTAAAATCTGGCCGAAAAATTCGGATTGGGCGGCGTTTAAAAACGGCACTGGCGATTTGCCTGCGCAGGAAATGCTTTTAAGCGCGGGCGAAACCGTAAGTCTGCAGATTTACTCCGAGGTAAAAGAGGGGCAGACCGCCGAAATAGGGCTCGGCACGGTAACGGTTCATAAGCTGAACAACAGAATTGCCGAGGGTACCGAAATTATTTCGGTTTATGAGCCGAAAAGTTTCTCGGCGTTTGAATACGGGTACAGCGGAAAATTTATAAATTTGAATTCCAGATATAATTACAGCTTTATAAAGCCCGATAACACGGTTGACCGCCCGAACAGAACCGATTCGGCAGCCAAAACCGTTTCGGCGGATGAGGATAATTATATTAAATTTTCCGATAATCCGATTTTTGTTAAGGCTTCGGCGGGAACAACGGCGGAAATAAAATTCATCGCGGGCGGAGAAGGCGCGGCGAGACTGAATTTAAAAGCCGCCGCCATAACCGACGGAACGCTTGTGAAAACAGAAAAGAACGGCGAAGTAATTGCGGATTGGTCGACCGATATTCCCCTTATGACCGAGCTTAACCTTAAAAAGGGCGACAGCATTACGGTAAGTTTTAAGAACAGCGCGGATTACTCGGTTGATATGTCGGCTTTCGCGGTTCTTTTAGAGGCTACATCCACCAGC
>URGH01000105.1 GCA_900547305.1 uncultured Oscillospiraceae bacterium
CGCCGCTTCATGGGCGCGTGAAAATGCTTCTGCGCTACGACGGCTTTTTTTTCTTTTGCCGTCGTCCGGCAGATTGATAACTTATTCTATTTTGATAATATTTACTCTATGGTAATAATCGACTTCACAATGTCCGCTTTTGCAATAGAGCGCAGAGGGATAGCAGTTGCAATCAAACAAGCAATAATAGAAACCGCAGCCGCTTCTAAAATGGAAATAATCGGAACCGCTCCAAATTGCAGAATATTATTGGTTGCTGCTTCAATGAATACAGAACAGATATAACCGAACAGACCTCCAACAACAGAAGCAATCAATCCGTAATATGCACCTTCCCACAAAAAGGTTTTATATAGGCTCTGCTTGCTCATGCCGATAGCACGTTGCATACCGATTTCGGAAACACGGGTATGAATGTTGGTGTAGACCGTGTTAATGATATTCAGTACGCCAATCAAGCCAATAAACAAAATCAGTCCCCAACAAAGCAAATTGATTTGTGCAAAGCTCTCCGCAAGCTCCGCGTCTGATTGCAGATAGGATAACCAATGACTGCCCGCGTTTTGACTGCACCATTCATCAAGCCAGTTTTCAAATTGTTCTGCGTCCGTTCCCTCGGTCAAGGTAGGGTATACCTCGGAATATTGTTCCTGCCCGGTAATAGCGGTATAGGCAGCATTACAAACAATAATCTGCACACCATTGATAAATCCGTCATTGTTTATCGTAATCGGTTCGTTTATAATCCCTGCGACACGCAAAGTCTTATCGCCAATCTGGATTTCGTCGTTGACAGACAATTCTGTGTTTTCAACATTCTGCCCCTCAACACTAAAGGATATAGGATTTTTGACGAGGCACGCTGTACCATTTCGTAATTCTTCTTTGTCGCTTTCGTTTAATGCAGAAACAGCGGTAGTCAAGCGTTCCTCATCAACTCCGACGATATGCAGGGTTTCCCAAGTTTGCAAGGCAATGTCCGTATCAACGGGCATTGTTCCGTTTTCGTCAAACTGATAGACGGTCAACATGGTTGTGGAAAGGCAATCTACCATCTCATTACCGCGCAGTTCATCAATCGAAGCAGCGGTAAAACCAATGGTTTCATTTGTAACGGAATAATCCCCTAAATGGCTGTCTTTCATTGCTGTGCTTGCGTCCATTAGACCGCTGAACGATTGCAGGGCAACAAATACCGTAATGCTCATTACCATAGACAAAATCGTAATCGTGGTACGCCCGCGATTTCTTTTTAAGTTCAGACGGGCATAGAACGCTTCAAAGTTTCTGATCTTCTTTGCTTTACGTTGGCGGCGTTTCACTTTTGCTGACTGCCCGGACATGGCGACTGTCGGAGAAACGCAGGAAGCATAGCGGGCAGCAGGGAATGCGGCAATGCTTGCAAAAATCAGTGTGATAATAACACTCGCTGCTAAAGGTAGGGCTTTACCTCCGCTATTGGCGTTAATCGATGCAGTCAACTCCTGTACGCTGCTTGCCATAAACAAATCGGGATTGAGGAAACCCATAGCTGCCGTTAAGATACCCTGTGATGATATAAGCCCCAAGAGGACACCTACTGGAATACCAAATCCGCAGAGCAAAAGGAGCTGTAATGCGACTAAGCTGTAAAGCTGTTTCTTCTCGCCACCAATGGCGCGGAGTGTTCCATATTCCCGGACACGCTTTGATACTGCGATTTTTAGAATGTTGTAAATAACAAGTCCTGCCGCAAGCAGAACAAGAACACCTACTATAACGTAGGCCGCTGTCATAAATGAAAATCCTGTGCTTTCTGTATCTGCTGTTCCGGCTTCCGCATAAGCGATACCAAGCGTTTCCAAAAGAATACTATTGTACTGGATGTTCGCTTCATCAATCGACAGTTTTTCTGCAAGCTCGGTTACAATAGCTTGAAACTGCTCCGTACTGGTTGTTTTGAAGTCCGTAGAATAAAGCAAATAACGTTCGGGTAACAAATCGTTTGCCGTACCTTCTCCGACAATCCCTTCAACAATGCCGCTGCTGTAACCAAGGTAGCTGTTTTCTAAGATACCGCAGAGCGTAAAATCCGCGCTGTATTCATACGCAGCTTCTGTATCATTTCGCAAAGAAACTTCAAGGGGCAGCGTAATTGTATCTCCAATGGTTCCGCTAAACTCCAAATATTGCAGAGCGTTTTCCGGCAAAGCAATTTCATTTTCATGTTCCGGCAAATGCCCCTCTTTTATCTTGCTGATTGCGGGATATGCCTTTAATGCGTCGCCGCAATATTCACGGAGATATAGCGTCAATCCGCTGTTTTTCAAATCGGTATAGCCAACATTGATAAGACTTCCTACATCAGTCAATCGGTTATCTTCGGAAAGCTGTTGCGCCTGTTCCTGTGAAAGCTGATGAAACGTCACATAGCGATCACCGTTCAGACTTGCCGCTTGATTGATACGCATAGCCTGTAAAATGCCGATAGATTGACCGACTACCGTAGTCATTACTGTGGATAGGATAATAGCAATCAAAATCAGTATGGAAGTGACCTTTTGTGCTTTTAGCTCTTTCCATGCAAGGGATAAATAGGATTTCATTTTGCCGCCACCTCCGCGAGTTCTCCGTCTATAATAGAAAACTGACGGTTTGCCATATTTGCAATGCGGCTGTCATGGGTAATGATAACAAGGGTTTTGCCCAGCTTTTCCCGAATATTGCAAAGCATTTTCATTACCTCGCCGCCGCTTTTGCTATCAAGGTTTCCTGTTGGCTCGTCCGCAAAGATAATGTCGGGCTGTGCAATCAGAGCGCGGGCAATCGCTACGCGCTGTTGCTGACCGCCGGACAATTCATGCGGAAGATGTGACAAGCGTTCCTCCAAACCTAATAGTTGTGTAAGCTGATTCATATATGCTTCGTCGGGCTGCTTCTTATCCAAGAGCAGGGGCATGATGATATTTTCCCTTGCGGTCAAAACAGGCAATAAATTAAATTGCTGAAAGATGAAGCCTATCTTTTGGCGGCGAAAAGCGGATAATTCCTTATCGCTGCCGTTGTGAATATTGATATCGCCATATAGGACAGAGCCAGAAGTAGGCTTATCTAATCCGCTGACGATATGGAGTAGCGTACTTTTACCGCTGCCGGACGGTCCGATAATCGAAATGAAGTCGCCCGCATGAATTGTCATGCTTGCGTGGTTCAAGGCAGTTACCTGACTTTCGCCTATACCATAGATTTTTGAAACATCGTTTACTTGAATGTCCATAAAAAACTCTCCTTATCTCGTGCATACTCACGATTGATAAGGAAAGTATAAAAGGTAAATCTCAAAAAACACTCAAGATTTCAAAAATTGCCGTTGCTTTTGCTCCGTGTTCAGTGTTTTCAATCGTCAAATCTCCGCCATGCTTTTCGCAGAGCAGCTTACAAATATAAAGCCCCATTCCAAAATGTTCACTATCCGATATTTCCCCCGGCGAGAATGGGGTAATTTCTTTTTTCAACATTGCCGCCGGAAAACCGTTGCCGTCATCACAAACAATTAAAATCAGTTGCTTTTTTTGACAAGTTATTTGGACGGTAACTTTATTTCTTGCATACCGCAGAGCATTGCTGATAAGATTTTCCGCCGTGTTGTAAACAAACTGCTTATCAATATTTACTTTTTCCACTGTCCAGGAGTAGATTATCTCAATTTCTTTTCCGAAGCTATCCGCGAGTATGGTAAGGCTGCTTTGCAACTCTGATTGAACTTCCTCTTTATTGTAGGGATGTCGCTTACACTCTAATTCCTCTAACTTTTGTGCACTTGTCATAATCTCAACATAGCGTTCAATTCTTCCTACATACTGACAAATCAGTTCAACACTTTCTTTGCCATTATCTGCGTTAAGAGTGCCGTTGGATATGCCCTTTTGAAGTAGCTTCGCAGAGCCTTTTAATACAGTAACAGGATTACGCAGGTCATGTGAAAAAGCTGCGTTCAGCCGCTTACGTTCCTCTGCCTGCCGCCATAGTTTACGATTATTTGAAAGCAAGGTTTTTCGCATAATTTCAAATGCTGTGCAAAGCTCGCCTAATTCGTCTGCTCCATAGCCCGTTATCTCAAAGTCCAAATCCTGCTGCTGTATGCGCTTTGCGCTGCTTCGCAATAGCTCAATCGGACGTTTCAGCTTTAGCCGGTAAAACAGAATGTCCGCATATAAGAGCGCCGCGATCACAAAGGCAACAGGCATTATGATCTGAAATGAGGAAAGAATACTATACCCCGGCTCAACTTTGTAAGTATAGTAGTAGGCTGTTTGTGTTCTACCATCGCCGGTGATTATTACCGCAGAATTATCAGTGACGATAGTTTCCGAGTTGTCAAGGTAACTTTCTTCGACAGGAGTAGTAACATATAAATTGAAATAGTCGATCAGAGCATTGCACAAGCCGCCAAACAGAATACTCAATACAATAGCCACTATGAGGGAAAAGGTGATAATTGCAAAAAAGGATTTTTTCAAACTCATATTTTTTATCCTACCCATTTGTAGCCCACCCCCCAAACAGTTTCTATATAAGTATGCAGTGACAGAACAGAAAACTTTGCCCGTATTTTTCGTATGTGTTCCATGATCGTATCACTGTTTCCGTCGCTCTCTAATCCCCAAACCGTATCATAAATTCGCTCACGGTCGAAAACTTGTCCGGCATTGGTCGAGAGCAATTCCACAATTTCAAATTCCTTCTTTGATAAAGAAACGTTTGTGCCGCTTATAATAATTTCCCTTTTAGCATAGTCGATTACCATATCGCCAAAAAATCGTAAAGTAGATTGTTCCTGCTTCCTGTTTTCGCGGCGCAGATGTGCCGCCACTCTTGCGCCCAACTCGTCAAGGTCAAAAGGCTTCACGATATAATCATCAGCACCCGCAGAAAATCCCTTGATTTTATCTATCGTTTCAATGCGGGCGGTCAAGAAAAGGATAGGACAAGTGATATACTCACGGATATTTTCGCAAACAGTAAGACCGTCCATATCCGGCATATTTATATCAAGCAGGATAATATCCGGTAGATAGGACATTTTCTTTAATGCTTCCTGTCCGCTGTATGCCGTGATTACTTGATAGCCCGACATTTCAAAGTAGTTTTTCATTACGGCAACAATGCCTTTTTCATCATCGACCAACATTATTTTTTCGTTCATGCCTGACGCCTCCTTTCGTAAGTATATAGTATCGCATGGAAATCTCAAAAATCTCTCAACTTTTTCAATCTTGCGTCAGCAGGTTTTTTTGCGTCTTTTGGTATCAGCCACATATAACCGATCTTTGAAACGCCCGGTATTCGGTTATCCTCGCAAAGTCTTTGTACCCGTCTTTCTGAAATACCCCATTTTTTCGCTGCTTCGGGGCAAGACATATATTCCATCATTCACCCGTCCTTTCTTCAGACCCTATCAGTATAATTATATACGGGAAGCCGTATAATAGCAATAACAGAATTATGAATTATTTTAGCTACATAGAGGAACTGTATAGGCATATCCAAGAGAAAAGAGGAACAGTAAAATGTACTTGGGTGAATGAATATGGCAAAAAGACCAGTACAGAAAATTGACTTTAGCCCTTATGGGGCGGCAATCAAGGCAGCGAGGACAGGACAGAAAGAATCCCGCAATAAAGTAGGTAACGAGATGTATCTTTCTCCCCGCTATCTCGCCAATATTGAGAACAAGGGACAACATCCGAGCCTCCAAATCTTTTTGGAACTCATGTCCCGCTATCATATCTCCGTGGACCAATTCCTTTTTGGGGACACGGCAGATGGGAAAACTACACTGCGCCGGCAGCTTGACGCACTGGCAGATGAATTGACCGACCGGGAAATCGGAATCATCATTGCCACCGTACAGGCCGTGTTGGACGCCAGAGAAAAGGGGGAGTGACCATGCTCCCGGTACAACTGAATACGGATTGAAAGACGCTACGAACGGGTAAAGTTTGTAGCGTTTTTCTTTTCCGGGGGTAGCCAAACGCTTCGTTTCCGTATTACTTAGGTATGAAGAAAGAAACGGTAGCAAGCACAGCAAGCGAGTACCCGCTTGCGAATTTTGAGATTTTCAGGT
>URGH01000106.1 GCA_900547305.1 uncultured Oscillospiraceae bacterium
ATCTTATTTTTTCTTCGTAGGCTCTACTTGCTTACCCCAACATTTATTATAGAGCTCTTTTATTTTATTCTGAAAAACTTAAATTATCCTTACTCTTATAACTCCGTCAATCGCGCCTATTTTATCGGCAACATCGGATACATCGGTCTTACCGACATCGAGCATAGTATATGCATAATCCCCGCGCGATTTATTAAGCAGGTTTTCAATGTTTACATTATTGCCCGCAAATATTCCCGTAATTGCGGTAAGCATATTCGGAATATTTTTGTGAATAACGCAAATTCTGCTTTCACCGCTGCGCGGCATTACAATTTCAGGCAGGTTTACGGAATTTACAATATTACCGTTTTCAATATAGTCTATAAGCTCCTTAGCAGCCATTCCCGCGCAGTTATCCTCCGATTCGGGGGTTGAAGCGCCGAGGTGCGGTATTGCAATAACGCCCTGTGCGCCCAAAATATCGTCCGACGGAAAATCGGTTACATAAGACGCCACCTTGCCCGATTCAAGCGCCGCCAAAAGGTCTGCGCTGTTTACAAGCCCGCCGCGCGCGAAATTGAGTATACGCACGCCGTCACGCATTTTGGCAATAGACGCGGCGTTTATAAGGTTTTTGGTAGAGTCGGTCAGCGGTACGTGAACGGTTATATAATCGCACTTTTCAAAAATTTCGTTTATATCGAAAATATGCACCGCGTTGTGGGTTAAGTTCCATGCCGATTTAACCGAGAGGTACGGGTCATAGCCGAATACTTTCATTCCGAGGGCGTTTGCGGCGTTCGCCACCATAACGCCGATAGCGCCGAGACCTATAACGCCGAGGGTCTTGCCCTTTATTTCAGGGCCTGCAAAAGCGCCCTTGCCCTTTTCAACCTCTTTGCCTACATCCGCGCCGTCACCCTTAAGGGTCTTAGCCCACTCAATACCCGAAACCACGCGGCGCGAGCTGATAAGCAGACCCGCTATAACAAGCTCCTTAACGGCGTTTGCATTAGCGCCGGGGGTATTGAATACAACTATTCCCTGCTCTGAGCAGCGGTCAATCGGTATATTGTTTGTTCCCGCACCCGCGCGTGCTATGGCTTTAAGGCTTGCGGGAAATTCCACATCGTGCAGCGCAGCCGAGCGCACAATAGCGCCGTCGGCATTTTCCACCTCGTCGCCTACGGTGTATTTATCGTCAAAGGCTTCAAGCCCTGTTTTGGAGATTTTATTATAGGTTTTAATTTTATACATTACGCGTTCTCCTTCTCAAACTTCTTCATAAACTCAACCAGCTTTTCAACGCCCTCTACCGGCATTGCATTATAAATGGAGGCGCGCATACCGCCCACGGTTCTGTGACCCTTAATGTTTACAAAGTCCGCTTTTTTAGCCTCGGCTACAAACTTAGCGTCCAGTTCCTCGCTGCCGGTTACAAACGGAACATTCATAAGCGAGCGGTCCTCGGGAACAACCGTGCCCTTGAAGAGCTTGCTGTTATCAAGAAAATCGTAAAGAATTTTAGCCTTTTTCTCGTTGATCTTCTTCATTTCTTCAAGTCCGCCTATTTTCTTTATCCACTTAAAGGTAAGTCCCGCAATATAAATTGCATAGCAGGGCGGGGTGTTGAACATTGAGCCGTTATCGGCATGGGTTGCGTAATTCAGCATTGTGGGGGTAATATCCATAGCGTGACCGATTAGATCCTTGCGAATTATAACAATGGTAACGCCCGCAGGAGCAACGTTTTTCTGCGCGCCCGCATACAAAACGCCGAATTTTGTAACGTCGATAGGCTCTGAGAGTATGCAACTTGAAATATCAGCCACAAGCGGAACGTCGCCCGTATCGGGCAGCTCGTGGTATTTTGTGCCGTAAATTGTGTTGTTCATGCAAATATGAACGTAATCGGCCTCGGGGTCAAAATCGGCGCGGGTGGTTTTCGGAATATAAGAGAAAGTCTTATCGGCACTGGTAGCAACCGCTCTCGCCTTGCCGTAGCGCGCAGCCTCTTTATAAGCCTTGTTAGCCCACTGACCGGTTATAATATAATCCGCCTTGCCGTTTTTGGTCATAAGGTTCAGCGGCACCATTGCAAACTGGGTTGAAGCGCCGCCCTGCAAAAACAGCACGTCGTAATTATCGGGAATATTCATAATTTCGCGGAGGTTCTTCTCCGTTTCGTCAAATATTGCCTGATATTCCTTAGAGCGGTGGGACATCTCCATAACCGACTGACCCGTTTCGCCGTATTCCATCATTTCCGCAGCGGCGGTCTTCAAAACGTCCTCGGGCAGCATTGAGGGACCCGCGCTGAAATTATAAACTCTCGCCATAATATTTTCCTCCGTAGCAGTTTTATCTTTAACATTGTAATACATTATATTACCATTTTATTCATTTGTCAATAGGATTGTTAAAAATATATCAATAATTTTTTATTATTTTCGAAAATTGGAAAAAGTTTGTTATTTTTTTAACAAATAACCTTTAGTACTTGACTTTTCCTATTATATATAATATACTACCTCTCACTATGCAGAAAGGAATATTGAAAAAATGTCGGAATTATCGGGTCATTTCGGATTAAAAAGACTTTTCCGTTTTACCTATCCATCAATAATAATGCTCGTGTTCACCTCGATTTACGGCGTGGTGGACGGCTTTTTCGTTTCTAATTACGCCGGAAAAACGCCCTTTGCGTCGGTTAATTTCATAATGCCGGTGCTTATGATACTCGGTTGTATAGGCTTTATGTTCGGCACGGGCGGCAGCGCGCTCATTGCCAAAAATTTGGGCGAGGGCGAAAAAGAGAAAGCCGACAACACCTTTTCGCTTGTGGTTTTCGCCGCCGCGTTAATAGGCACCGCGCTTGCAATTATCGGAATAATTTTTTTGCCGCAAATATCGGCGCTTTTCGGCGCAGAGGGCAGGCTGCTAACGGATTCCGTGCTGTACGGCAGAATAATACTTATTGCCCTGCCCTTTTCAATTTTGCAGTATGAGTTCCAGTGCCTTTTCGCAACCTCGGGCAAACCGAAATTAGGGCTTTATGTAACGGTTGCGGCGGGCGTTACCAATATGGTGCTCGACTGGCTTTTCGTAGCCGTTTTTGATTGGAGCATAGCGGGCGCGGCGGCTGCCACGGCATTCAGTCAGCTTGTGGGCGGCATTTACCCCGTAATTTATTTTATGCGGCGAAACAACAGCCTTTTAAGGCTCGGAAAATTCAAATATGACGGCAAGGCGCTTGCAAAATCCTGCACAAACGGCTCTTCGGAGCTTATGAGCAGCATTTCTTCCTCGGTCGTCAGTATGCTTTATAACATTCAGCTTATGAAATACGCGGGGGAAAACGGTATTGCGGCATATGGCGTGCTTATGTATGTAAGTATGATTTTCCAGGCAATATTTATAGGCTACGCGGTAGGCACTGCCCCCATCGTCAGCTTTAATTTCGGCGCAAAAAATAATGCCGAGCTTAAAAGCCTTTTAAGAAAAAGCGGCGGGATAATAGGTGTTTGCGCGGTTGTTATGTTTTTATCGGGCGAGATTTTGTCCGCTCCACTCTCAAGGCTTTTCGTAGGCTACGATCCGGAGCTGTTTAAAATGACAAACCACGCGTTTTCAATCTTCTCGTTTTCTTTCCTGCTCTCGGGCTTTTCGGTATTCGGCTCTTCTTTCTTTACCGCATTAAACGACGGGTTGACCTCCGCCGTTATATCCTTTATGCGTACCCTCGTTTTCCAGATTACCGCAGTTATTCTGTTCCCTATTATATGGGATATAGACGGCATCTGGCTCTCAATAGTGGGGGCGGAGATAATGTCAATTACCGTAACCGCCGTTTTTCTTGTTGTAAAGCGCAAGAAATACGGGTACTGGAAATAATAAATAATTCGGAATTATGAATGCGGAATGCGGAATTAAATTATCGATATATACTTTGCAAATAAACAAAGGTCTGTAACAACCCCTCAGTCAGCTTCGCTGACAGCTCCCCTTACACAGGGGAGCCAACGGCTTGTACAAACCAAAGGCTCCCTTCTTTTTGACGTAAGTCAAAACAGAGGGGAGCTGACGCCTTTAGGCGGCTGAGGGGTATTAAAATTTAAAATATCACCTTTTCGGATAAGGCATTTTTTTAGGAAAACCCAAAATATAATCGGTTGAAACATTGTAGTACTTGCAAAGCGTTATTAAATGCTCAATCGGCAGCGGTCGTTTACCGCTTTCATAATCGCTTACAGCCGATTGTGATGTGTTGAGAATTTCAGCAAGTTTCTTTTGGCTTATTTTCGGCTCGCTGTCTTCTCTTAAATCCCTTAAAATTTCATAGTATTCTTTCATATATACCACTTCCTTTTTTAATTTAATATTATAATAACATAAAATTTATTCAAATGCGCACTGCGCATTCAAACGAATGCAATTTAATAATTCAACAAATAAAAACCGGAGCTTGCAAGGAAAATTTCATCCTTACAAGCTCCGGTTTAATTTTCGCGCTTTTAATTCCGCATTCCGAATTACGAATTCCGCATTTGTTTATCAAGTCCTGCTTTTACAAGCCCCATAAACAGCGGGTGCGCCTTATTCGGGCGGGATTTAAACTCGGGGTGGAACTGAACGCCGACATAAAAATCGTTTTCGGGCACCTCCACCGTTTCCACAATATGGCTATCGGGCGAAGTACCGCTTATAACAAGCCCGTTCGCGGTCATATCGCTGCGGTAGTCGTTGTTAAATTCATAGCGGTGGCGGTGACGCTCTTTAATTTCCTCCGCCTTGTAACATTCAGCCATTTTAGTGCCTGCCGCTATTTTGCAGGGGTACGCGCCGAGGCGCATTGTGCCGCCCTTGTTAATCTCGCTGTTTTGGTCGGGCATAAAATCTATAACCTTGTGGTTTGAGTTTTCGTCAAATTCGCCTGAGTTAGCGTCGGTAAGCCCCAAAACGCTCCTTGCAAATTCAATTACGGCAATCTGCATACCGAGGCAAATGCCGAGGTAGGGCACATTGTTTGTTCTGGCATAGCGCGCGGTTGCAATCATACCCTCAATTCCGCGGTTGCCGAAGCCGCCGGGAACCAAAATTCCGTCACAGCCGGCAAGGGTCTCGGCGGCGTTTTTATCGTTCACGGTTTCGGAATCTATCCACTTTATCTGCACCCTTGCGCCGTAAACATAGCCCGCGTGGCGCAGCGCCTCGGCTACCGATAAATACGCGTCGTGCAACTGAACATACTTGCCTACAAGTCCTATTGTAACCTTTTTATTGCGGTTTTTAATGCGGTCGAGCATTTCGTTCCAGTCGGTCAAATCGGGCTCAACTGTGTTTATGCCGAGTTCACGGCAGACTATATCGGAAAAATGATTTTTTTCAAGCATTATGGGCGCTTCGTAAAGCACGGGAATAGTCATATTTTCAATAACGCAATCGGGCTTTACATTGCAGAAAAGGGAAATTTTCTTGAAAATATTTTCTTCAAGCGGTTCATCGCAGCGCAGCACTATAATATTCGGGTTAATGCCCATGCCCTGCAATTCCTTAACGGAATGTTGGGTGGGCTTGGTTTTATGCTCATCAGACCCGCGCAGGAAAGGCACTAAGGTAACGTGAATGTAAAGCGAGTTTTCTCTGCCCACTTCAAGCCCTACCTGACGTATAGCCTCCAAAAACGGCTGGCTTTCAATATCGCCCGTTGTGCCGCCTATTTCGGTTATAACCACGTCGGCATTGGTCTTTTTACCAACGGAATAAATGAACTCTTTAATTTCGTTTGTAATATGCGGAATTACCTGCACGGTTTCGCCCAAATATTCGCCGCGGCGCTCCTTGTTTAAAACATTCCAATATACCTTGCCCGTTGTAAGGTTTGAGTATTTGTTTAAGTCCTCGTCTATAAATCTTTCATAGTGCCCGAGGTCAAGGTCGGTTTCGGCGCCGTCCTCTGTAACGTAAACCTCGCCGTGCTGATAGGGGCTCATGGTGCCGGGGTCAACATTTATATAGGGG
>URGH01000107.1 GCA_900547305.1 uncultured Oscillospiraceae bacterium
CCACACCGTGGGGAGCAACCCCCTCTATTTGCTAACGCAAAAGAAGGGAGCCTTTTTATTCCGCATTCCGCATTCATAATTCCGAATTAAATCAGCCTCCGTTTCTTCCGCCCGAAAGCCGCTTTACCGTGTTTATAAGCTCGTCGGTTATATCATCGCTGCTCATTCGCCACTCCCAGTTGCCGTAGGGCATGCCGGGGGTGTTCATTCGGGCGGGGGAATCAAGCTGCAGCCAGTCCTGCATGGGTATTATCACCATACGCGCGCGCGAGCGCATACCCGCGGCAATAAGACTTAGCACCGCCGAGCTGCTTTTATCGGCGGGCACGGTGCCCGAAAACATTATTTTTTCCTTTTGCGTTGCCTTTTCAAACCAGCCGCGCGTTGTATCGTTATCATGCGTGCCGGTGTAGCAAACGCAGTTTTTATTGTAATTTTTGGGCAGGAACTGGTTATCAAGGTCAGTGTCAAAGGCAAACTGCAATATTTTCATATTGGGAAAGCCCGTGTCTTCAATGAGTTGCTTCACCTCGGGCGTGTCGCCGCCTAAATCCTCGGCTATAATTTCCGCCGAAACTGCGGGTTTAACCGTGTTCCAAAAGGCAAGCCCCGCGCCCTTTTCCCATTTTCCGCTTTTGGCGTTTTCGGCGCCGTAGGGTATTGTATAGTAATCGGCAAAGGCGCGAAAATGGTCTATTCTTATAACATCGTAAAGTTTAGCGTTATGCGCAAGTCGTTTTTTCCACCAGCCGTAGCCGTCGGCTTTCATAGCGTCCCAGTCGTATATCGGGTTGCCCCAAAGCTGACCCGTTTCCGAAAAAATATCGGGCGGCACGCCTGCCACCTGCGTGGGGGTCATATCGCGACCTAACTTAAACAAATCGGGGTTGCTCCATACGTCCGCGCTGTCTAACTGAATGTAAAACGGAATATCACCTATTATTTTAATTCCCGCGGTATTTGCGTAATTTTTAAGCTTCATATACTGCTTAAAAAAGAAATACTGAATAATTTCGCATATTGTAATTTCTTCCGCGTGGGCGGTTTTAAAGGCTTTCAGGGTGTTCGGCAGGCGGTATTTAATGCCGTCCTCAAGCTCCGAGAGGCTTTTATTGCGTGCGGACGCTTTTATTGCCGTAAACAGTGCGTAATCGTGCAGCCAGTAGGCGTTTTCACGGCGAAAATCGCGAAAACCTCGGTTCTTGCGATTGAAGCTTTCCGCGGCGCGCTTTATCAGCGGCAGCTTAAATTCCCGCACGCGCTTATAGTCAACATTTTGCGAAAAGGTACTCTCGGGAATATCGGCGGGAGATAAAAGCCCGTCGTTTACAAGCTCATCAAGGTCTATTAAAAGCGGCTCTCCGGCAAAGGAGCAAACCGAGCTGTAAGGCGAGTTGCCCTTGCCGACGGGGCAGAGCGGCAGCAGCTGCCAGTAGGTCTGGCGACTTTTTTTAAGAAAATCCACAAATTCATAAGCCGCGGCACCAAACGAGCCGATACCGTAGGGTGACGGCAGCGAGGTGATATGAAGAAGTATTCCGCTCTCTCTCGGATATTTTGTATCGTTACCCCTTAACAGCACCCGCCGCAACCCCTTTGATGATATATTTTTGCATGGAAAGATAGAAAATTATTACCGGTATTACCGACAGCACAAGCATTGCCATTAAAGCACCCATATCAACCGAGCCGTAGCCGCCCTTTAAATACTGCACGGCTATGGGTATGGTCTTATAATCTCTGCCTATAACAAGGTAGGGCAGAAGATAGTCGTTCCATATCCACATGGTATTGAGTATCGCAACGGTTATAGCCGTGGGCTTTAAAATGGGGAATACCACCCGCCAGAACGTGCCGAGCGGCGAGCAGCCGTCGATAGTGGCAGCCTCCTCAATTCCGAGCGGCACGGTTTTAATAAAGCCCGAGTACATAAATACCGAAAGCCCCGCGCCGAAGCCTAAATAGATAAACACAAGCCCTATGGGGTTATCAAGGCTTAGCACATTCGCGGTTTTTGACATTGTGAACATTACCATTTGAAAGGGCACTATCATTGAAAACACGAGCGCGTAGTAAAACAGTGATGAAAACACGCCCTTTACCCGAACTATATACCACGCGCACATAGAGGTGCAAACGGTAATAAGCGCGATTGAGGCTACGGTTATAAACAGCGACCAGCCGAAAGCCGCGGGAAAGCCGGTTGTTTCGATACCCGTGGTGTAATTTGAAAAACCGGCAAATTCCGCTCCCATAGGAATTGTAAAGGGCGACGCCGCAATGGAAAACTTTGATTTAAAGGAATTTATTACCACAACCGCCACCGGGAAAATAAACGCGGCGGCAAGGGCGATAAGCAGTAAAAAGGCAACTGTATTAAGCACTTTTCTTTTCAATCAGCTTTCAACCTCTTTTCTGCGGGTCAGGCGCAGCTGCAATAAAGCTATTACCGCCACTATTATAAAGAATATGACGGCTTTAGCCTGTCCTACGCCTTCGTAGCCATTTCTTGAATAAAACGTGTTGTAAATATCAAGCGCGACCATCTGCGTTCTGTCACCGGGCGCGCCGGCGGTAAGGGCTAGGTTTTGGTCAAAAAGCTTGAAAGAATTGGTTATGGTTAAAAACAGGCAAATGGTAACAGAGGGCATAACCGACGGTATTATAATTCTGAAAAGGGTGGTAACGGAGTTTGAGCCGTCCACCTTTGCCGCCTCTATAATATCCCCCGGGATATTCTGTATTCCCGCTATATAAATTATCATCATATAGCCTATCATTTGCCAGTGCATAAGAATCACAAGCCCCCAAAAGCCGTAGGTGGGGCTTGAGGTTATAGAGTAGCCGTACTTATAAAGCACGCCGTTTATTATTACCTGCCAAATATAGCCCAGCACTATGCCGCCGATTAAATTCGGCATAAAAAACACGGTACGGAAAAAGTTTGTGCCCGGCAGCTCCTTTGTGAAAAGCAGCGCCAGCAAAAATGCGAAAACGTTTATGCCTATAACCGATATTACGGCAAACCTTACGGTAAACCACATGGCGTTTATAAACAGCTTATCATCGGTAAATGCGCGCACATAGTTTGAAAGGCCCACAAAGGTTGCGTCGGTTACGGTTCTGAACTCGGTAAATGAAAGCACAAGCCCCATTACAAACGGCACCGCAAAGGCTATAATAAACGCTATAAGCGTAGGCAGCACGAATATGGGAAAATAGCGTTTTACCGTTCCGTTCATTTAGGCGCGTTCACTCTTCCATTTTTCGGTTATGCTTTTTTCAACGTCAGCCCACTTTTTATCGCCCTGAACATAATCGAGCAGCGCGCTGCCCACTTCCTTTTTGTAAGCCTCGCTCGGGAAAGAGGTGAAAATCCAGGGTACGGTGTTAAGGCTGTCGTCATTCATATAGCGCACAATTTCCTTTGCCAGCGGATCGTCGGGCTGCTCGTTTTGTGAAAATGTGGTAAACGGCGTGATGAAATTCAGCTTTTCGGTAACATATTTTTTACCGGTGTCGCTTGAAAACAACCAGTAAAGGAAATCAAGCGACTGATCCTGCAATTCCTTGCTTACCTTTTTGTTTATTGCAAGGTAGTTTTCGGTGCCTATGCATATGCCCTGCTTTTCTTCGCCGTCAATTCCCGTATAGAGCGGCAGCATTTTAATGTCGTCCTTTTTAACGGTATTGCCCGAAACGCCCGAAATTTGCGACCACGCCCAGTTGCCGTTCTGAATCATTGCAACCTTGCCGAGCGCAAACTCTGCCATTGAATCGGCAACCGATTTTGAGCCTAAAAGCGTAGGCTTGGTAATGGAATTGTTGATATAAAGGTCGAAAAGCTTTTCAAAATTATCCTTATAGGTGAACTTAATTTCCTTTGCGGCAAGCCCTGTGAGGGTTGCATCCTTGCCGTTTTCCTTTTCGGCAAATTCATAATAAAGCGGAACGTTTAAAAGGTGGGTCTGCCAGCGCCAGTCTTCGCCGTTTGCAAGCGAGGTAGAGGCGAAAACGCCCTCAATGCCCAGTTCTTTTAAGTGCTTGGACATATCCTCGGTTACTTCTTTAAGCTTTGCAAAATTGTTGATTTGCTCGGCTGAGGTAAGGGTCGATTTTTTATCCTTTAAATCAAAATATTTTTTCATTATGGCGTTGTTGTATATAATTCCGTAGCCCTCAACAACATACGGAATACCGTAAACGCCGTTGCCGTCCTTAATGGCGAGTGATTTATCGGATAAAATGTCGTACAGCTTGCTGTCCTTTAAATCAAGGCAGTAGTCTTTCCAGGAATCGTAGCCGATAGGTCCGTTGATCTGGAAAATGGTTGGCGCGTTGGATTTTGCTATTTCGGACTTTAAGGTCTGCTCATAACCGTTTGCGGCGGCGGTTACAACCTTTACCTTAACGCCCTTTTCTTCCTCATATTTCTTTGCCAGCTCCTCATAAACCGTGGCGGATTCGGGCTTGAAATTAAGGAAATACACTTCCGATGTTTTTTTCTTGCCGCAGCCCGCCATTGTAAGGCAGGAAAGCGCGCAGAGAATAGACGTTATTAAAGAAATCGCTTTTTTCATAATTTACCTCCTGATGATTTCTTTTAATAACTTTCCACAAAAATACGGAAAAATTCAAATTTGAAAATTTTCAAAGCAAACATTCCCGCAAAGCGCGGTAAATAAAGGGAATTCTAATGTCAGTAGAGTTTAAAAAATAATTCTACCACATATAATTTTACGGTAGAATTGCCTATTTTTAACTTTAGGGTGAATTTTCGGGCTTAATAATGTATAATAATATTTGAAAAATCAATTTGGGAGCAGATGAAAAAATGTCTTACAGAATAGTTACCGATTCATGCGCAAATTTAACCGACAAACAGATAAGCGATTATGATGTAGATATTATAACGCTTAAATACAATATTAACGGCAAGGATTTTATAAGTTACCAAAAGGGCGTTAAAACCGATTATAAGGAAACTTATGCGCTTTTACGCGATAAAGCAAAGATAACCACCTCGCTTGTTGACCGTGACACCTGCGACGCCGTTATAAAGCCGATACTTGAAAAGGGCGAAGACGTGCTTGTGCTCGCTTTCTCTTCGGGGCTTTCGGGAACATATCAGAATATGGTGAACGCGGCGGAGGATTACAGAAACGAATTTCCCGAGCGCAAGGTAATTGTTGTTGATACGCTTTGCGCCTCCCTGGGTGAGGGCTTGGCGGTACACTATGCCGTAAAGCTCAAAAACGAAGGGCGTTCTATTGAGGAGGTTGCAGATTGGCTTGAGAAAAACAAGCTGCACATCTGCCACATTTTCACCATTGACGATTTGTTCTTCTTAAAGCGCGGCGGCAGGCTTTCGGGTTCAAGCGCCATGCTCGGCACATTGCTCGGCATAAAGCCGCTTTTGCACACGGCGGACGACGGCAAGCTATATGTAACAGGGAAAACAAGAGGTCGTAAAGCCGCTGTTGAGTATCTTATAAATTCAGTGGGCGAAATGTCGTTCGATAACATTAAGGAGCAGGAAGTATTTATCGGTCACGGCGACTGCGAGGAAGAAGCAAAATACATTTCCGATGAAATAAAGCGCCGCTACGGCGTTAAGAAAACCGTAGTCAATTATATCGACTCGGTTATAGGCGCGCACTCGGGCCCCGGCACGCTTGCTGTGTTCTTCTTAGGGGAAAAGAGATAAATTTAAACGGTAAAAATCAGGTTTGTATAAAACAAACGCTCCCCGCTGTTTCGGTTTTACCGAAACAGCGGGGAGCTGGCGTATTAGACGTTAGACTTTAGATGTTAGATATTAGATATTAGAGGGCGGCTTTGCCGCCTATTGGCTCCCTTCTTTTGCGTTAGCAAACAGAGGGGGTTGCTCCCCACGGTGTGGGGAGACGTCAACGCAGTTGACAGAG
>URGH01000108.1 GCA_900547305.1 uncultured Oscillospiraceae bacterium
GGTACGCACACACGCAAATGCACCGAAAACGGCTGCAATGGGAGTGAAACGGAAAACTGCTCGGGCGGAAAAGCAACCTGCACGGATAAAGCGATATGCGAGGTCTGCGGTAAGCCTTATGGCGAACCGCACTCGGCAAACCATGCCGACTTAAAGCATGTTGAAGCTAAAGAGGCGACCGAAAAAGCCGAGGGCAACACCGAATACTGGCATTGCGACGGCTGCGATAAATATTACAGCGACGCGGCGGCCGCAAAGGAAATTACCAAAGCGGACACCGTAACCGAAAAATTGCCCGACAGCGGAAGTAAGCCGCAGACGGGGGACGGCAGAAATCCTGCAAAATGGATAGCGCTGTTATTTATCAGCGGCGGCGTTTTGGCGGGTGCTGCGGTATTTATTAAAAAGAAAAAACGCTCTGAAAAATAAAAAACAGAAAGAAAAAGCAGGCAGTATAAACTGTCCGCTTTTTCTTTTTGGTGTCTTTAGACGTGGGAATAAACCCTCGGTTCTACCGAGGGAAGAAAAAAGAGCGGAGCGACAAAAAAGACGGCGAGCTTGGTGCGAGCCGAAAGACTTTGAAAAAAAGAAGAACCTCTTGTAAAATAGTAGTGGTTTGGCGACCGCATTACTAAAAAACAGGAGGTTTTTCAAATGAAAGTAAATAATGAGATAAAAAGTACAGCACACAGCAAATATAGGTGTCAGTACCATATAGTTTTTGCTCCAAAGTATAGGAGAAAAGAGATATATGGCAAACTGAAAAAGATATAGGAGTAATACTTAGGAAATTATGTAATCAAAAGGGAGTAGAAATAATAGAAGCAGAAGCGTGCCCCGACCATATACATATGCTGGTAAGTATCCCACCGCACATAAGTATAGCACAATTCATGGGATATCTCAAGGGAAAAAGCACATTGATGATTTTCGACCAACATGCAAATTTAAAATACAAATATGGTTCAAGAAGTTTTTGGTGCAGAGGATATTATGTAGATGCAGTCGGTCGAAATAAAAAAGTTATAGCGTAATACATAAGGAATCAGTTAGAAGAAGATTATGCAGCAGACCAGATTAGTATAAAAGAATTTACTGACCCGTTTACGGGTGACAAGAGAAAGTAGGCAAAAAAAGACAACCGCACTTGAGCGGTTGACGGAGAATGTAATGCGGTGCTAAACTTTCAATACCCCTTTTAGGGGTCAAGCCAGTAATCACCCCTTATAGGGGTGGAGCAAACCACCGGTAAACCGGTGGTTTTGATTTTGTCGTTTGTTTCATCGCTTTTTGCCGTAAAAATTCCCTCAATTCCGAGTTTCAATATAATTATAACCGCAATTCGGGCATTTGGGGTAATCGATATCGTGGGTTTTTCCGCATTTCGGGCAGGTGCGCTGCCAAATCGTACCGTTGCCCGCTTCGTCGGTCTCCTCATTTTCAATTGCGGCTTTTGCTCTGCGGTATCGCTTTGCTTTTCTCATATAACCTAAAGCCAATAACAGATCAAACAATGAAATTGCCGACATTATTATTAATACGATAATTTTATTTATAAGCGGCGACTCAATCAGTCCCGAAGACACAACCTTAACATCGGAAAAGAACAGCCATAAACCGAATGCAAAAATAGCGACAGAGGTAATAAAGCAAAACACAGCCATCGGCGCCGCGTTCCCCGGCGCGGATACTGTCGGCGGCACCTTGCCCGTACCGATGTAATGACCGGGGTTAAACATATTATTCTGAAATTCGGCAACGTCCTTAAAAGAGTCGTATTCCTTCTCAAAATCTTTACTGTTTTCGTCCATGTCGCAACCTCCCGAAATTATTTTTTTAATTATATCATAAATTTTACCGCTATTCAACAATTCCGTTCCTATATATATCCTGAAAAATTAAATCCGCAAATTATAACGAAAAGCATTGAAATTCGACATTCTTTGCGTTATAATTGTTTTGCTTTTTGCATTACAGCATACGGCTGAAACCCTAAATTACGCGGCATGTGAGTCTTCGGAGGTTTATCAATATGGCAGTTTCAAAGAGCGCGCACGGCGAGATCCGCATGACGGACGGCTCTCTGTGGAAAAATATGCTCTTTTTAAGCGTTCCGCTTATGCTCTCGCAGCTTTTGCAGGTGCTTTTTAATATGGCGGATGTGGCGGTCGTCGGAAAATTTTCAAGCGCTGAAGCTCTCGGTGCGGTAGGTTCAACCACAATACTCGTCACGCTGTTTACAGGCTTTCTTATAGGTATGGGCAGCGCCGTCAACGTTCGTGTGGCGCAGCACCTCGGCGCGCGGGATAAAGAGCGTACCGCCGCGTCTATACGCACCTCGTTTGTGCTCTGCCTTGCAACGGGCTGCATAATTACGGTTCTTTGCCTCATTTCCGCACGGTTTATGCTCGAATTACTCGGCACTAAGGATGATCTTATTGAGGGTGCGGTGCTCTATTTCAGAATTTATGCGCTCGGTATGCCGGCGCTCGGTATTTTCAATTTCGGTAACGGGGTGTTAAGCGCAAACGGTGATACAAAGCGCCCGCTTACATATCTTATGATCGCGGGTATTCTGAATGTAATTTTCAACCTGTTCTTTGTTATTGTCTGCGGTATGGCGGAGGACGGAGTGGCGCTTGCCAGTATTATTTCGCAGTATGTGTCGGCGGGGCTCATACTTATACATATGTCCCGGCACGGAGAAGACTGCACATTCCGCTTTCGTGAGCTTAAAGACGGGCTTGATAAATTTGAGGAAAAACGTATTCTCGGGTTAGGTATTCCGGCAGGGCTGCAAAACGCCATTTTTGCCGTTGCCAACCTGTTTATACAAAGCGCGGTTAATTCCTTTGATTCGGTTATGGTTGAGGGAAACGCCGCAGCCGCCAATGCCGACGCCGTTATTTACAACATTATGGCGGCATTTTATACCGCCTGCTCAACCTTTATGGGGCAGAATCTCGGCGCTGCAAAGCGCGACCGAGTTCTTAAAAGCTACTTTATCGGTATTACATATTCATTTACGGCAGGCGCGGTGCTCGGCGGGGCGTTATTTCTTTTCGGAAAAGAGTTTTTATCACTGTTTGCCAATGACAGGGCGGTTATTGCGGCGGGACTTCAACGCACGCGGATCATGTGCTTTTCCTATGCTTTCAGCGCTTTTATGGACTGCACAATCGCGGCATGCCGCGGTATAGGAAAGAGCCTTGCACCCACCGTTATTGTGATTATGGGCTCCTGCGTGTTCCGTGTGGTGTGGATATATACAGTATTCGCTTATTTCCACACCATACCGTCACTGTATTTGCTGTATATTTTTTCGTGGATTATCACGGCGGCGGCAGAAATTATATGCTTTGCCGTCAGCTATAAAAAGCTCGGTCCCGCCGGAACTTTATCATATTAGCGACATTATAAAAGTGGCTGAGCTTTTGTGAAAACCGTATGTGCGGTTCTAAATAAACCGTCGAAAAATCTATAGGTAAATGGGGGAGTGATAATGTTTTGGGATAATGTTGCATGGGTATACGATATTTTTGCGAATATCATTAACAGAAAAGCAAACAAAGCGCTGTGCACGGCGGTGGAGGGGCTGATTTCACCTACCGACAATTTGCTTGAATGTGCATGCGGCACGGGGCTTTTAACAGGCGTTACAGCCCCTCGCTGCAAAAGTCTGATCGCCACCGATTTTTCCGCAAAAATGCTGAAACGTGCGGAAAAGAAATACGGAAAATACAGCAACGTCCGATTTGAACAGGCGGATATTCTCAGACTTTCCTATCCTGACGGGTGCTTTGACGCGGTTATTGCGGCGAATGTGATCCACCTGCTTGATGAACCGTATCAGGCACTGCGCGAGCTTGAACGCGTTTGTAAGCCCGGCGGGAAGGTCATTATTCCGACCTACATGAATCAGACGGACAAGGGCAGAACCAACGGCATTACGGGTGCAATCGGGAAAGCGGGAGCTGACTTCAAGCGGGAATTCACTCTTGATACATATAAGCGTTTTTTTGCAGAGGTCGGATATACGGATGCAGGCTATGTTTTGTGCGAGGGCAGAATTCCGTGCGCCGTGGCGATTCTCACCAAAAGCGAAAAAAGTACGACGGCATAAGAAGCAAAACATTAAGCGAGGACATGGGCTTGCGATAAATCAAAGCCATAGGTTGAATGCAATAGTAAAATAAAAATCCCGTTCACGAAAGTGAGCGGGATTTTGGTGCCGGTGGCCGGACTCGAACCGGCACGGTATCGCTACCGGTGGATTTTGAGTTATTTGCTTCATACGGAATACAAACGAACTCAGACCCCTATGGAGGTCGTCAACGGACACCAAAAAGCCCGCAATTACTAATTATTTTGAAACTGATGTGTTAAAAAGCTCCGTTTCGTCTGCCATTTCCGCTTTTCTCAATTTTGACGGGAATTTTGGATTTTGGAGGGACATCGGAGGGATGTAACCCCAAAACGGGGCACAACAGCACACGCAATAGATTTATAAATTGCAAACATATTATAGCGTATTTCTCTGCCATTGACAACATATTTTCAAAAAAAGAGGTATCGCTATGAAATCACGCGCACATTATGAAAAACTGTTTTCTTCTTTTCCCGATGTTGTAACCCTCCCCGAATTTCAATCAATGCTCGGAGGTATCGGTGACAGTACCGCCCGAAAAATAATGAGGGCAAACAAAGTTAAACACTTCTATATAAGAAGTACATACATGATTCCAAAAGCTTGTGTGATCGATTATGTATTGAGCGAGGATTATGCAAAATACAGCAAGACACTCAAAGCAAGGGTCTGAACTGCAAGCCGTTTGAGAAATCAAGCGGCTTTTTCATTTCCGTACATAGCCGTCTGCTTCGCCGCAGGCGGCTAAATCTATGTAAAGGAGGAAACCCCAAAATGGCGAACTGCAAAGTAATTGCGGTGACAAACCAAAAGGGCGGCGTGGGTAAAACCACAACAACCGCAAGTCTCGGTATTGGTTTGGCGCAGGAAAACAAGCGGGTCTTGCTGATCGACGCAGACGCGCAGGCTTCTTTGACGCTCTCCCTCGGTTATGCCAAACCCGACGAGTTGCCCGTTACCCTGACGGACATTATGCAGAGTGTAATCGACGACACGCCGATTCCTGACGGATACGGCATTTTGCACCACGGCGAAGGCGTTGACCTGCTCCCGGCAAACATCACCTTATCGGGCATGGAAATCCGACTGATTAACGCTATGAATCGTGAACGAGCGCTGCGGACATATCTGGGTGAGGTAAAACCCCATTACGACTATATCCTCATTGACTGTATGCCGTCGCTCGGTATTATGCCGCTGAACTCACTGGCGGCAGCAGACAGCGTTATCATTCCGTCGCAGCCGTCGTTTCTCTCGGCAAAGGGTCTGGATT
>URGH01000109.1 GCA_900547305.1 uncultured Oscillospiraceae bacterium
GTCTATTCTTGCCGCCTCAAGGTATTCAGGCGGTATAGACCTTATTCCCGCCAAAAAGGTAAGAAATCCCGTGCCCATGCTCATCCATGCGGAAATGAAAATTACCACGCCTAAAATCCTGCCGGTATCCAGCGTCCATAAAATAGGTTCGGTAACAATGCCGAGTCTTAAAAGCACGTTATTAATAAGGCCGTACCTGTCGTTTGCGAATATATAAAGCCACACGACCGACATTGCAACGCCGCTTGTTATGGACGGCACATAAAACGCCAGTGAAAACAGGTTCCTGAATTTCAGCGTGGATATTATCCATGCCATGAGAAAGGATAAAACAAAGCTGAGCGGCCCCACTATTACGGCAAGCTCCGCGGTATTTTTAACGGCGATAATAAAAACATCATCGTTTAAAAACAGCTTTTTATAGTTATCAAAGCCGACATATTTCGCGGGCTGCAGCATATTATAAGAGGTAAAGCTCTGATATATCGAGGTTGCCACCGGCAAAATTGTAAAAAGGAAAAAGAGCACGAAAAATGGCAGAATGAAAAGATAGCCCTTATAGTTTCTCTGAAACCAATTGCTTCGGTAGACCCTCAACTGATTTTTCTTCATATAATTACATAACCTTTCCGGTAAATTACGATTTATTCCACCAAGCCGCTTCTTTCAAGACCCTGCATAAAGCCGTTTTGCAGTACAAAGTAAAGCAACAGCAGCGGAACGGTGCAAATGAATATCGCCGCCATAACCACGCCGTCGGTAACAAGCCTGTCAAGCGTTCCGTTAAGCATTGCGGAATAATAGTCCGATTTAGCGTTCAGCACATTATTGAGCATTGCGGGCAGAGGCAGCTTGTTTTGGAACGTAAGGTAATAGGACGGCTCGTAATAATCGTTCCAGTGCCATACAAACGAAACCAAAAAGGCAACCAAAACCGTGTTTCTTGCGTTCGGCATTACTATAAATGCGTAGGTGCGTATCGGACCGTAGCCGTCCACTGCGGCAGCGTCCTCTATTTCAAGCGGCAGCCCCATAAAGTTCTGCCTGAAAATATAAATGTAAAGTCCGCCGCGAAGCCCGTAGCCCAAAAAGCAGGGCAAAATTATGGGCAGATATGTATTTAAGAAATTCAGCTTTAAATAGTAAATATACTGCGGCAGAATTAAAACCTGCGGCGGAATTATTATACTGAAAACCACTATGGCGAAAAACAGGTTTTTAAGTTTAAATTTGAATCTTGAAAAACCGTATGCCACAAAGGAGCAGGAAAGAATATGCCCCACGGTTGAAAGCAGAGTTATTATAAGCGAATTAACGCCGTGAATCTGAATATCAAGGTAGGAAAGCGCAACGCTGTAATTCTTTAAATAGATACCGTGCGGAAGCCATGTGACAGCCGGGTCGTTCAAATCGGAATAGGACATAACCGACGTTACTATCATCCTTAAAAACGGATAGAGGAACACAAACGAAACCGAAAGCAGGAAAAAGTAAAGCAGTATGCGCGATATGTAAAAATCGTTGTTTTTACACTTGATTATGAAATTTTTCGCACGTTTCAAAGCCGTTTCCATTTCGTCAGCTCCTCCTTTCGGCATTATAGAATACAAATTTACGCGTTGAGGCGATAACCGCGCCTATCAGCACAATTACAAACAGGAAGTACATCCATGCCATTGCCGAGGCGTATGAGTGCTGGTAGGTTTTAAACGCCAAATACTGGTAATACTTCATTACGGGGTTGTTTATATCGTTAAACGAATCCACCAGAGTATAAACTATAACCACAACAACGGTTGGCGTGAGCATGGGCAGGGTTATAAACCAAAAACTTTTCCATTCCGAAGCGCCGTCGCACCGCGCCGACTCATAAACCGAAACGGGGATTGACTGAATAGCCGATAAAAACAGAAGTATCGGCAAGCCCGATTTCCAGAATATTGTTGTAAAGCGTTCAAGCAGGGTTGAAATAACGCCCGTAAGCACCTCGCCGAAATAATCCGCAAACTGCGGCGGCACGCTTATGCCGTTAAGCATTTTCATGGTATCCGAAGTGATTCCCGAATACATAAGAGTTTGATAAATCAAACCGTTGCCGAGCACAAACGGCAGAAAAAATATAACCCTGAACGTTCCTTTAAATCTGATATTTTTGTTTAAGCAGATAACAAGAATTATTGAAATTAAAACCACTAGCGGGGTATTTACAAGCGCGTCGGTTATAGCGTTTAAAAAATCCGGCATAAAGTTAATATCCTCGCCGAAAAGCGCCTTGAAATTCGCAAGCCCCACAAACGACATGTTTTCAATGCTCGTATTGCCTTTGAAAGACGAAAGCGCAAGCAGCAGCGAAAAAATTACGGGGTACCCGAAAAATACCAGTGTTCCCAAAACGAACGGAGCCGTGAAAACATACCCGAAGAGGGTGCGCTGCTTTTCATAGCTTACCTTTTTCAGTTTCATGCTTACACCCCCTAATCTGTTACCGAGCACCGGTATGCCGGAATATTTTCGCCGTTATACGAATAATCCGAACCGGTTTTGTTTATAATCAGTTTTTTCCCGTTTTCATACTCGGCGCACACTATATCCTTAGCCAAAACCGTATGCTTTACCATACGCGAATTGCCTATCTCGCTTAAATCCTTATATCTGAAGCCGTATTCTTCTTCAATGCTGTCCGCCCATAAATCGAACTTTGCTGAAAACAGCGTGTTATAATGAGTATTCTGCAAGGTATAAACGCTGTCGTTCGTAAGCTCAAAATTCGGAATTACGCCGTATTCAAGCTGCGTAAGCTTTTGCACGGTCGGGCTGTAAAATGAATTTACGGGATTGGATACAAGCGTTACGCAGCCGCCCGTTACCATAGGCATAAATGGAACAAAATACGAATATACCACACTGTGAGTAAAGGGAATTGCGGTTTCGTACGCTATATCGGACTCCGCCATAGCATAAAGATTTGTTCCGCCCACCGCCACGGTATTGTATTTCTCCGCCGTGTTTTTAAGTATTTTCTTTATTCCGCTTATAAAATCACCGGAATATGTAACCTTTTTATTGTAATCCCTATACATAAGCGTTCCGAACCCCGCATAGTTTATGCCGCCGATTGCGGTTTTGCCGAAACTTTTAAGCAGCTTTTCAGCCCCGGAATTTACGGCGCTTATGCGCTGATAATATATATTTTCATCCGAATTTGTAATGTAAAGCCCGTTATTATCAACCACCGCCGCTTTTTTAGGCGCGGTGCTGCTGTAATCGGTGTTAAGTTCGGTCAGGTTGGCGTCCATAATAAGGGTATAGCCCGTTTTTTTGCAATAATCCGCAAGCTCGCGCATATCCCCCGCGCCGCCCAGCTTACCGTCGGTCTGCGCAACGGTGGGGTTGCTGCCGTAGCCGCCCTTGTTCCAGCCTTTAAGGTTTATAACCGCGTTTTTAATGCCGCGCTTTTCAAGCCCTTTAACCATATCGAGCGCCTGAGCGAAGGTGGTTACGGAAACAAGCGTGTTTCCCGTAACATCCTGCCGCGGAACGCCCATAAGTATTTCGAGCGATATATCCGCCGCTTTTGCTTTTTCGGTAAGCATTCTTTTTGAAATCAGGTATTCGCGGTACTTCTGCGCCATAAGGCTGTAATCGCAGCTGCCCGAAAACAAATCGTAATTTATTTTTTTATCGGTCGGGATTATGTCGTTATCCAGAATATCGGCTGTGCCTGAGCTTCCGTCCTCTGTACCCGAAAAATTCAGCGTGGTTACATTTCTTATATAATGGCTGAACGACACCCTGTTGAACCTTATACCGTAATAAGCCGTGCTGATATTAATGTAGGAATCCTCGCCGAACCCGTCGGCAAAGGCAAGAAAGCCCCCCGCCTCATTCTTCATGCCCACAACCGGCAGGGATGAAACGTTTGATTCGGAATATTTACTGTCGGTCGCCGAGGAATCGAGCTTTGTGCTTTCGGTCGGCTCGGGGTTGTTTTCGGAGTACACGGGCAGCTGAATATACTTTCCCTGCGTATCCTTGCCGAAATCCAATACCGCGCCGCCCGAATACGGGGTGAGAATATAGCCATTATCCTCTGCGTCCGTCGCGGAAAAATACGGCAGCATATTAATACTTACAAAGCGGCATTTCCCGTTTTCGATAATCGACTCCGCGGGAATATTAACGCTGAAGCCATCCGCCGTCAGCCTGAATTCAGCCGTAAATCCCAGCTCACGCTCGGGGAAATAATACTGTATATCCATTCCGCGGCTGACGGTTTTTGCCCATACGTTGGTCTTTAATTTCCGCAAAGCGGCGGTTACTATTCTTTCGCGGCCGTTGCTGTTGGGGTTTGAATAGTTTATCTCAAACATTGAGGAAACGTTCTGTTTCCAAACGTTTGAAAGTTTTAACCCAAGCGATTCAAAATCAATTACCGTATTCCATACAGCCGATTCATCCGCAGTTGTTATTTTTAAAGCGGAATTGGCTTTATCGTAGAACATTATAAAATTGCCGTCGGATGCTACCTTTTCGTAGGAATAAGGGCTGAACCGCTGCGGGTCAAGGGTTACCGCGTCAGCCGTGTTCGGCAGCTTTTTGCTGGACGTTACAATTCCCGAGCCCTTAATATCGTTTGAAAAAGCGCCCGTACCGCACGCCGTTAAAGAAAAGAACAGTATCAATGAAACAATACCCGTTATAAATCTTTTCATTAAGCATACTCACCTTTCTTTCATCGGCTTACAGATAATTAATCTTGAACTCTCTGTAAATTCCGTAAATAAAATCTATAAACTGCTTTGCAAGCGAGAAAAGCAGAATTGCAATTACCCAAATAATAACGATTGCGATGAGCGAAAGAAACACAACGCCCACCGTTTTCCCGAGGGTGTAATCGTTAAGGTGCATAGTCTGCAAAAACAGCAGTACCACAACCCACACCAAAACCGCCGTTATAAGAAAGTTGTAAACACCCGCGTCTTCTGCCGACATGAAGTGCGACAGCCCTATAATTATCGGCATAAAAACGATATACGGCATAAGGCAAAGGTTGGTTGAAAGATACAGCTCCCTCGCCATAGCCTCGCCGTCCAAAAGCGACGTTACCGCGTAATTGCCGAGTATCCAGGAGACTATCGGTACAACGAACTTGCCTATTTCCACAACTATATTCGCTTCCCACGACCGAACCGACGCCAGCGGGTAGTGCGTGCAGTATATCTGCATTATCCGAACGCAGAAAAACAGGAAGAGTACCACCGTCGGAAAAACGTAGCTGAATTTTCGGTTTCGGTTAAGTTTTACCATATAAAAGGTTTCGGCGGGGTCGGTAAAAATAGTAATTCCAAGTAAAAAATTCT
>URGH01000110.1 GCA_900547305.1 uncultured Oscillospiraceae bacterium
CCGCCAGTTCGTGAACACCCGCACCGGTTTTAAGCTTTAAGGAATTTATTTTTACATACGAGCCGCTGTCGAAATAGTTTGTAACCGCAAGGTATGCGGCTTCCTCTGCCTGCTTGTTATGCTCGTATTCATAGGTCGCCGCCAGCGCCTTATCCATATACACCGTAACCTTTTTTGCGGTGAAAACAATATCAAAGGTGTGCAGCCTTGTATCGGGGTAATTCGCAAAATCCTTTTGGGTCATTTTTTCGGCATAATAGCGGTAGTGCGAGTGGCTTATTGCAAGAATCTGACCGTTAGGCAAATTGTATTGCAGCCCCCGCTGCCATGAGTTGTCTCCTGTAAGCGAAACCGCCGCCTTTATTTCCAGCGCAAATTCCTTTGCTTTTGCAAGCGCCTATACCTCCTCGTTTTTAGAGGCAGAGGCAACACGCCAAGCCGCCCAGCTTTTGCCGTTTTTAATGCCGTTTATGCCGTCCGCCGTGTCGTAGGTCCAGTCAACACCGGGCAGCGCACCGGGGTATGTATCGGTTGAAAAATCATAATCGGCAACCGTGTCCATATCCTCTGCCTTTACATTGTAAAGCTTTATACCCGAGAAATATGTGCCTACCTCGCCTACCTTGAGCACAAGCGCGCCCGCGGCTGTATTGGCAACGGTTTTATCCATAACCTTAACGCCGTCCACCAGTAAAACAGCGCGGTTTGCCCTCATTCTTATGCTTACGCTGTGCCACTGACCGTCGGCAATATTAAGCGATGCGTCGCTGAACTCACTTTCTGAATATCCGACGAAATAAATTCCGCCCGCCTCGGTTTTGTTTGCGGTAAGCTCGTATGAGCCGCCCTTTGCCTGCCGCAATAATACCGTAAAGGGCGAAACGCTCTCAGCAGGGGCGCAAACCTTAAAATCAAGCCCGAAGCTTTGCAGGCTTTCCGAAAGCGTAACACTGTTTGCCGCGGCAGCGCGGAAAGCCGCTCCCACATTTTTGCCGTTCCACGAGGTCCAGCTGCCGCCGAGCGCAGCTTTATTCCCGAAGGAGGTGTATTCGGGGGTCGCCGTGCCTGCGGTAAATTCAGGCGCCGGCTTTTCCACTACCAGCTCGTGAACACCCTTGCCTGTTTTAAGCTTTAAGGAGTTGATTTTAATAAACGAGCCGCTGTCAAAATAATTATATACCGAAAAATACGCGGCGGAATCTGCTGCCTTGCCGTGCTTATACTCAAACACGGGGGTTAAGGCCTTATCCATATACACAAGTATTTTTTCGCCGGTAAATACAATGTCGTAGGTGTGCAGCTTTTTATCTGGGTAGCTTGCCCCATCCTTCTGATACACCACCGAGCCGCCCGAGGTGTACCTGAAATTAGATTCATTTACCTTTATGTCCTGTCCGTTCGGTAAATTATATTGCAAACCGCGCTGCCATGAATTGTCACCCGCAATAAATGCCGCGGCTTTAATTTCCACCGCAAATTCCTTTACCCTTGCAAGCGCCTTTGTATCATCGCTGCCGGCAGCCGCAGCCACCCGCCAGGTTACCCAGCTTTGGGTGTTTTTAATGCCGTTAATGCCGTCCTCAGTATCATATTTCCAGGTGACGCCCGGCAGCGCGCCTGGGTATGTATCGGTTGAAAAATCGTAGTCGGCAACCGTGTCCATATCCTCTGCGCGAACACCCGCAACCTTAATGCCCGATAAAGCTGTATCAGCCGCAGAAACGTCTATTCTCAGCCTGCCCGCCTCTGCGGGTGCGGTCATATCTATATCCATAACCTTAACGCCGTCGGCAAGCAGCACAGCGCGCTGCGCTCTAAGCTTAATGCCTATGCTGTGCCATTTTCCGTCGGCTATATTAAGCGCCGGCTCGGAAAAGCCTGTTTCCCCGTAGCCGCTGAACGAAATGCCCGCACCCGCGCTTTTATTTACGGTAAAGCAATATGCGTTATCCCCGTTTTCGCGCATAAAAACCGAAATCGGGGCAACCGCGCCCGCAGGCGCCTTCAGCTTGAAATCAAGGCTGAAATCCGCAAGCCCTTCACTAAGCATTGCCTCGGTTTCTCCGCCAGAAACATAAGCCTTGCCCACATTTAAGGCGTCCTCCTGCTTCCAGTCGCCCGGCAGTGCGGTATCCTCGCCGAAAAAGCTGTATGTTGCCTGTTCGCCGGCAGTACCCGTAAGACTGAAAAGAACAGGTGTAAAAGCAGCCGTGCAAAGCAAAACCGCAAGTATTAACGATATTGCCTTTTTCATATTCCTTCTCCTTTTCCTGTTTTGGTATGTGCCGGGGAGAATATTTTTTCCTCCCCGGGTCTGCTGTTATTACTTATTTTCGGTAATGCTTATATCATCTATAACTACCTTGCCGCCCTTGCCCGTGTAGCTCATTACCAGAACAAAATCGTTGCCCTTTTTGCTTACCGGCAGGTTTATGTTACCCGTAAGCGTGCCCGATTTCTTCGAGCTGCTGTCAAGCACAAGGGTATCGGCAGTGCCGTTATCGTAGCTGTCAATATCCGAAAGCGAGCGTATCTGGAAGTATACAGTATCATAGCCCTTTAATTCTTCGGCTAAGGAGTATTTAAGCGAGATTTTGTAGTTATGACCCGAGGGCAGCTTTGCCGCGCTCGCGTCTGTGTGAATAAGCACGGGCGGGTTGCTGCCGGCGTCGGTTTCGGGGCAGGTTACCGTAAGCGACTGCTTGCCTGAAAGCTTACCCTCAAGCTTTGCGCAGCCGGAGGCTTTTTCAACAATGGGCGCCATTCCGCTTTCAAAATCTATGGTTTTAATTTTTGTGTATTCCTCAATTCCGTCCACCTTGGTATCGGCAAGGCAATCGTCCAGCTCAGCCTGCAAGGTCGGCTTTTCGCTTGCAATAACCGTGCTTATAGACTGACCGTCGCGGTAGATATTTTCCCACATCCCGCGGGATATAGTGCCGAAATTGTTAAAGCCCATTGAATTGAGAACATAAGCGTTAGGCAGTATTTCGTCAATAAGCTTTTGCTGCTCATCGGTATAGCCGTGCCATACCTTGTTGGTTTCCTTGGTTGTTTTTTGCCTTGCCTTTTCAGCAGCCGGCGCATAGTAATTTTTAATGTATTCAGCCGAAGCCGCGGCATTTTTGGTGTTGCTCAAAATGCAAACTCCGTCCACCCAGGCGCCGTACTTAACGTCCGATTTATTATCGGGGTCCTGCGGGAAGGGTGCAAAATCCACCTCGTCTGTAAGGCCGTGCTCCTTAGCGTAGCCTAAGTAAGAAACGCGCTCGCCTATCATTGCAAGATTTCCCGCCACAAAGTAGTCAATCCAATCCCAAATGCCGGGCAGTATGCTCTTATCCTTAAAGCCTACCTGCTGCAAAAACTGCGCCGTTTTTGTAATTCCGGGGTTTTCAAGGTTAAGCTTGTAATCCGAATCAATATAATCGGCTACGCCGGCGGTATTCATAAACAGGTGCGGCAGCCATGTGCCGTAGCCGTATTGGTCGGTAACGCCGTCGTTATTGTGGTCCTGTGTAAGGCTTTTAGCGGCTTTTCTGAAATTCTCCCAATTCCATTTGCCCTCCTTGTAATATTCAAGCGGGGTCTTTTCGCCGTTATTTTCAAACATAGTTTTGTTGTAAACTATAACCATAGGCTGGTAAAGGTGCTTGAGGGCAAAGCCGTAGGTTTTATTTTTAAAGGCAAAGCCCTTTTTGCTCAGGTCCACAGAGACCTGCGCGGTATCCTCAAGATAATCGTCTACCGGCAGTAAAAAGCTTTTAAGCGGCAGCACCGGTATATCCTGAAATGTGCCCGAGGCATAAACGTCTAACTGCTCGCCCGAGGCTATAAGCGTTGAAAGCTTGGTGTAGCGCTGGTTCCAGTCGGTACCGTAAATATAGGTGACCCTGCCGCCGTATTTTTCCTGCCAGGCTCTGCCCGATTCGTTTATAACGTCAGCTATTTCCTCGCTGTCGTTAGATACAAAAACCACTATTTTTGAGTTTTTGAAGTCCTTTTTCTCGGCAGCCGCAGTCCCGCCGGATTCATTATCGCTTTTTCCGCAACCCGCAAATAAACCGATGATCATTCCGAAGGCTAACAGTAAGGCAAATATTCGTTTCATATTTTTTTCCTCTTTTCAAAAATTTTATTTTACCGGAAAACTCCGGATAAGATTACTCTAAAATTACCTTTACCGCCTGGTAAGCGTTTACGGTTACTTTATTGCCGTCAACCGCGCTTGTGTTCTGCACCTTCCACTTGCCGTTTTCATACCCGCCGAACGCGGCGCCGGCAACCTTTGCGCTGCTGTCAAACTCAAACACGCTGCTATCACGGTTAGCAAGCAATATCCATTCCTTATCCCCCACGGGGAAAGCAATCCCTAAGCCGTCGTTACCCTGCGTAAATCTTATTGAAAAGCCGTTGAGTGATGAGGTTACGTCCATACCTCCCTCAAGGTGCTCGCCGTTAAATTCAAGCACCTCGCCGTTCGGCACGGCGAAGGCGAGCTTTGAAGAAACCTTTTTAATCATATTCATAAACTTGCGGTCCTCATCCGTTGAGGGGCGCTCTGTCCACTCCTTGCTGTCGCGCCCGTTATTTACATAAAAGCCGAAGCTGTCCCTGTCGTCGCGGTGGCAGTAAATCATCATTCCGGCGCCCATTTCAAGCATTTTCGCCATATTATAGCCAAATTCATAATTGCCTGATGCCTCTGCCAAGTGCGTAACATTGCCGCTCACCTTGGTAATATACTGGTTAAGCGAGTCCCATGTAGTGGTGTAGCAGTCAACACCCACAATGTCAATTCCGCTGGTATCGATTATATCCTCGTAGTCAAGCTTTAATTCCGGAATAGTGTTTCTGCCCGCGCCGCTCACATTTATTCTGGTAACGCAGTTGTAGGGGCTGCTGTGAATAACGTCGCCCAGCGCGCTTTCATAGGCGAAAAACTCCTCGCGCTGCCCGTTTACCCAGCAATATTTATCGTGCCCCTCCTTGGTCTGCCACCACTGTCCCACAAAATTCTGTGCCGCGTCGGTCTGGTCGGGCTGGAAATTGTTCGCTCCCTGGTCTACCTCGTTATTAACCTGAATCATAACGCAGCGCTTTTGCTTATCGTTCTGTGCCAGCCATTTCATCATTTCGCCTACTGCGGTTTTTTCCGCCTCAAGCGTTTCTTTGCAGGAGAAATCAAACCACACGCCGTCGCCCTTGAAGCCCTCGGGCACTACTCT
>URGH01000111.1 GCA_900547305.1 uncultured Oscillospiraceae bacterium
TAACCAATGCCCGCTTGGTAGATTTGCTGTTTGTCATTGTTTATTTACCTCCTTATTTTTTTATATTTTTTCAATGACAATATGTAAACACGGTTTTCCGTGACTACACCGAAAAATAATGCGGAATTATGAATTCGGAATGCGGAATTATTTAATTTGCCGCCTTATATCGAAAGGTTGCCCGCCGTTATTGGGCTTTTCAGGCTCCCTTCTTTTTGACGCAAGTCAAAACAGAGGGGAGCTGTCAACGAAGTTGACTGAGGGGTATTCTTCTAACGTCTAATATCTAATATCTAACGTCTAGTTTGTAACAACCCCTCCGTCTTTATCTTCCTCATCAGAGGAGGACGAGTTTACATCAGCCGGCGTTTCCTGTGTCATTTGCGCTTTCATTTGCAAAAGCTCCTTCATCATGCGCTGTGTTTCGGCGCGTTCCTCTTCGATTTTATCCCTTTCGGCTTGCAGCTCCGCCTGCTGCTCGGCTTTATAATTGCGGAAAAGGCGAATACAGCGTATGCCCTCGCTTAAAATAAGCAGCAGAAACGGAATAAGAATACAAACTATGTAGCCGGGCGTGGTTTTCAAAAACTGAAAAAACGTTCCGACTTTCGGAATATGCTTTTCATACTTTCCCAAAACATAAGGGTATGTTACAATGGTTTCATCATCGGTATCGGTGGTGGTACCGTAGGTAACAAAGCCGGGGTCGCCGTTTGCGTCGGTTGTAATTTTACGGATTTTATGCGTTACTGTCTCGCCGTAGTTCGCTGAATTTTGGGAGGTGTAAGCGATAATATCGCCCTCCCTGAGGGTTGCGGGGTCAACAGCCTTTACAAGCACAAGATCGCCGGCGCCAAAATCGGTCTTGCTCATTGAGTCGGAAAGAACTATAAACGCCTTATAGCCGAAAAGGTTGCGGTCGGCACGGTCGAAAGTAGCTACCGATACGACCGTGAAAACCATCATACAGGCGGCAAGCGCCACTATGAGCCAAACAACAATATTTTTTAAAATTCTTAAAAACTTCATACTATCTCCTCGGTGCTGAGTTCTAAAAGCCTTTGCAATTCTTCATCCGTCATCATATTTTCGGAATCGGGGTGACGGTACAGCCTGCAAAAGCAAGCCTCGCAAAGCTGACCGCAGCCTTTAACATAATTTTTGCGTTCGTTTATCGGCATATTTTCCGGCATTCCGGAATCCTTTCCGCAAAGCACGCATTTATCGTTCGCGGCAATTTTCATAACTTATGCACTCCTAATCAAACAGCCTGTTCGGGTTGTTCTTAGTCTGAACGCCCACGGCGCAGAGTGTAAACTCCAAATCAAGGTTCTGCGTTTCGTTGCCCTTTTCCTCGGGAAAATGAAAGGTAACCGTAAGGTCTTTGCGCTCTTTCAGTTTCAGATAATCGTCAGCCGCCGTTACATTTTCGGCGGAAAGGCTTTTCGCCGTGCCCGAATAAAGCACCCTGTCTCCGTCGGAAACGGTTATTTCAAGCACATTTTCAAGCCCGCCCGAAACATCGGAAAAATAAATTTTATAGTATGCGTCGCATGTACTTTCGTTTTCAATGAAGAAATTCTTTTTCACCGTCATTCCCGGTTCAAACAAAAATTCATGCTCGCGTATTACCGGCTCGCCGCCGTTAAGGTTGATTTTAACCCCGCCGGTTCTGAAAAGATTATTTTCTACCGCCACGCTTTCGTAAACCAAAGCGAATGTGGTAACGCAAAGGCAAATTGCCAGTATTACGATTGCCGCTATGCCGCCGGTAAGTTTTTTGGCGGTTTTGGAATTATGCATTTTCTTCTTCCTCCCTGCGCCGACGGAAAATTAAAATTACCGTAAACAAGCCCGAAGCCGCAGCGACGGCGATCCACAGAATAACCGAAGAGGTATCTCCGGTTTTCGGCGGAATAAGGTTGCCGGTTTCTTCCACCCACCAGCGGAAATCGGCAATTAAATCCTTATACTGATAATCGTTGCCGACCGATGTATCGAGATACGCCGTTATTTCATAGTAAAGCTCGTCTTCCGTATCCTTTTTCGATTTAAGGGTATAAGCCACGCTTTGCGGCATATCCCTCATAAGTCCGTTATACATTTCCTCGCCGGTAGTGAGCAGCATTATTTTCACTTTAAGCACTTCGGCTAATTTTTCATACCCGGGGCGCACATCCGCTCGGTAGCGCACCGTAACCGTGCCGTTATATGATACTTTTACACGGAAATATTTTGTCTCGCTGTCTCCCGGGAACATATTGCCCACGCTAAACGGCTCGTTTTCCTCCGCTTTGCCCTTATAAAGGCTGAGCGCGGCGGCTTTTTTCTCTTCTTTTTCGCTCCCGGCTGTATTTTGGGCTTTGCTGCTCTCAGGTGTACTCTCCAATACACCGATTTCGGAGGATGAAGCTATGTCCGATACGGCATCAGTTTCGGATGTTATAAGATTATCCGGCACCGAAACCGCGGCGGGCGCGCTGCGCGAACGGTTGTTACGCACAAGCACAGCCGCAAGGGCTACAAGGCTTAATGCCAGCAGCACCGACAGCAAAACTATTATTACTTTTATTTTTTTGTTTTTTGTTTGTTTTTCCATAGCAGCACCCTTCTTGCCCGGAATTTAACACGCTTTTATTTTTTCGCTTTTAATATAAGCCTTTACAACGCTGAAAATCAGCTGAAAACTTTTTTCGGCAGCCTTTTCGTTGCTTTCCTGCGGATTGCTTACCTGTTTCATTGCCTCGCCCAAAAGCGTATCCAAAATATGGTGCAGAACCGCGCGCACATCAACCGTTTCGGGAAAAGCGGTTTTCATTTTTTCAATAAGAACCGTATACCGCTGCATGTGCGCTGCATATGAATACTTCTGAAACGACGAGGAATAATAATACCGAACGTAAAACGTCAGCTCCTGCGGGCGCTCCATAACAAAATTCCAGCACTTCATAAAAAGCACCCGACAGCGCATTTCGTAATCAATACTGTCATATTTAAGCACAGGAAAATTTTCAATTATTGTGTTTAAAAATTCCGCGTCGGCTTTATCGAATGTTTTGGCTATTAAATCTTCCTTACTCTCAAAAAGGCGGTATATGTAGGCTACGTTAATTCCGCTGAGAGAGCAAATCATGTTTGTAGCCGTGTTTTCAAGCCCCTTTTCGGCAATTATTCTTACCGTTGCGTCCATAAGCTCCTGTTTCCGTTCCTCGTTCAAATCCTTTTTGTAAAGCATTTTTACCCTCCCTCCTAAGCGCTTGCTACAAAAATCGACTTTAAAAAGGCAAACCGCAGGCCTTAGCGGCGGCGGTCCGCCCCAGTATAATTAAAGGTTTCGCAGAGTTCGGCACTCTGCGAAAAAACTGCGCCCCAAAGCGGCTAAAAAGGCGTTTTTTTTTATATACATATATCTGAAATCAGCCTTTTTGACTGCGCATTTTAAAATCCTGCCGCCGCCAGCTTATTCATATTTGCGCGTTTCAGCTCCATTGAAGAATGAACATAGCGTTCAAGCGTAATGGCGGTGTTGGCATGTCCCAATATTTCGGAAAGCGATTTTATTTCAAACCCCACCTCAACCGCTCTTGTCGCGAATGTATGGCGCAGGGTGTGGCAATGCACCCCCGAAAGCCCGCAATCCCGCGTGTATTTCCCCACTCTGTACTGCAAAGCGCGCGGTTCCATATAATCTGCGGTTCCGGTCAGTACATACGCCGAGCTGTTGTTCGGCAGCATTTGTCGGCACAGATTTGTCAGGTTTTCGGTCATAGGAATAGTTCTGGCAGACGTATCACTTTTTGGTCTGCCTATTATCACCTTTGTTTTATTTTCGTTTCGGCAATCTATGTCGCGCAGTCTCTGCATTGTGCTGTCAATACGCACGGTTTTGTCGTTCAGCGAAATGTTATCCCATTTCAGCGCGCACAGCTCGCCTATGCGTATTCCCGTAAATAAAGCCAAAAGCAAACCGAATTTACACGGGTCTGTGTTTGTAAGCAGATAATCCACAAACAGTTTTTGCTCCGTGGGGGACAAAACCCGCATTTCTTTCCTTTCTTTTTTCGGGTAGTTAATTTCGGGTTTATTAAAAATATCGGGAAATCCCGCCGACGCATATTTGATTATCCCATGCAGTATAACGAGAATATCATGGACCGATTTCGGCGAAAGTTCCTCTGCAAAACTCAATGTATCGGTAAATTCGGTTATAATTTCTGTTGTTATTTCGCAAGGCTTAAATTCGCCCAAATGCGGCTCTATATGCTTTTTAATCACCGATTCGTATTTAATATAGGTAGACTCGCGTATTTTCGGAGCTCTCAGCCGCAGCCATTCGCCGCAGTAAAATGAAAACGACGGTTGCTCATGTACTATCTTCGGTGCTTCGCCGCTAAATACCTCTGTTTTGCATTTAACTACCTTTTCTTTTGCCTCACGGTAGGTTTTGCCGTAGCAAAAGCCGTATATAATTTTGCCCGATATATCCCGTGCCTTTATATACCTTGCTTCCCAACGTCCGTCCTTACGCTTAAATATGTTTTCTCCTTTTGACATTTCCGAAACTTTCCTTTCTTTTTTAAACAGAATTATATTTTAGCCTATTTGACTGCTCATTTGACTGCCCAAAGGCTTAAAATATCGACAAATTGCAAAAAAATGCCATTCTCCGCAAACGCGAATTATAAATTTCAAAAAAAATTCGCCGTTTTTGGTTTTCCCTCTTGCATTTTTGTAAGGCTTATGCTATAATTTATCCGTAATAGGCAGAAGACAGGCTTTTGATTTAGTGCCGAACTCTGCGAAAAAAAGACATAAAAAAAGCGCCAACCGATTTCTCGGTTGACGCACAGTCTGTCGATAAACCCAAAATTCTATTTTTGCGGCGTTCACGCCGCATTTTTTGTTTTTCCGCTGACATGCGCGGCGGAAAAACACCTTGTGAGCGAAAAAACGCTTATTAAGCGTTTTTTCAAGGACACTGGGGTGGTATTGGCGGGGATAGAGTGCAGTCCGAAAATCTTTGATTT
>URGH01000112.1 GCA_900547305.1 uncultured Oscillospiraceae bacterium
GCCTGAAGGTGGCTGCCCTGGGTATAGCCTACATAACCGCCGTTTATAAACACCTCCGCGCAGGAGGATACCCCCTCAAGCACAATATAGTGCCGTTTATTCCTACTATTAAGCGTGAAATCCCTTTCGTAAATTCCTAAAGGGTTTACCATAGGAACATGCGGCGGGTCACACGGATAGGGGTAATTTATGTTTGTATAATTCGGGTAACCGTAGCCTTGCAATTGCCAGCAGGAGGGCACGGGTATTTCGCCCCACTCGCGGGGCTCCGCCGCACGGTCGCCGTTTTCAAAATAGGTAAATTTCCATTTCCCGTTAAGCGGCAAATATTCTGCCGCCCCCTCGGGAATATAATAACTCCTTTGCGGCAAGCGGTTTTCACTCAAATGCCCCAAATCCTCATAAAAGCGCATATTTTTCCTCCGCAAATACTGTTTCGGGCTGTTTACAAAACAGAAACAGTCCAGTCAGCCCCCTCGGGCAAAATAAATTTAACATCTGCTATCTGCTTTGCAGGGTATGGGTTTTCAATAAGATATTTATAATATACCCTTCCGTCCTTTACAAACGGCAGCGTTGAATATGCCGTTTCGCCCAGCTTCCCCACAAGCCTTGTGCTGCGTATTCCGGGCGTGCCGTCGTCGCCGTTAATATCCACGCTTTTTCCGTACCACTCGGCAGTATCGCAACCTATATCCTCGCCTAAGAAAATTTCCTTGTTATACGAGGTTCCGTCGGTATAGGAAACGCTGTAATAACCGAGGTAATAATTGCTGCGGTATTCCTCGCCGTCGGCAAAAATACCGTCCACAAATTCGTGATACCACGCCTGGCGGTTTGTGGTGTGCGCAACCTCAATATATTTCTGCTGCCTGTTCATACACGCGCCGTAGTTATAATCAAAAAGCAGCTTAAAGCACATATCAACACATTCGGCAAACTGCGCGTCGTCCGTGTCGTCGTAGGTGCCGTCCCAATAAAGCCGGTCGTTATACGCCATAGCTATGTAAATGCAGTTGCGCTGCAAATAAACCGGACTTGTTGCGCCCCAGTCCGAGCACATTCCGCCGGTGCAGTTATTTCCGCAGCGCTTGCGGTAGTTATTCATACCGTAGCCCCTGAAATTGCCGAAAACAACGGGAAAATCCTTAACCTCGCCGTCGTACCTTTCGCCGTATGACCAAAACCAGTTCATACATATAATATCCTTCGGAATCATATCCCTTGCCTGCCAGGTCGGGCGCAAAACCGCTAAAAGCTCGCCCTGCGCGTTCCAGTTTTTATAAATACGGTTAAGCGCACCGCCGAAGTTTTGCCCGTCCGCCGTTTCAACATTCATCAGCTTATCGCACCAAATCATGGTTTTAACGCCCTTGGCGGCTAAATAACCGTGAATTTTGGTAATGTCCTCCGCTAAAATTTCGTAGTTTGTCATAAGGCGCTTTCTGCAGCGGTCGCATATATTTATTGAATAATATTCATCGTGCCCTATATTTATAATTTCGGGGTTGAAGACCTCAATCACCTCGTCAAGCACATCAAACAAAAGCCTGTAGGAATCGGGGTTAGAGGGGCAGAAGGTATCGGGGTATGGGTCCTCGGGGCGCTCGGCAAGCTCGGGGTGGCGCGTAAGCAGATAATCGCAATGCGAGGTTGAGGGCACCTCGGGTATAATGCTCACTCCCCTATCATTGCAGTATTTTATTAGATCCTTAACCTCAGCCTGTGTTAAATACGAGCCCGCGCCGTTGTTGCTGTGAATTGAATTTTTGCGCCATGGATATGTACTTTCCTGCAGCTTTTTGGATTTACCCGAATACTCCGACATAAACGCGGCGTATTCCTCCCAGCCCTCGTTTATTTCGGGGTGGCGCTTATACTCCATTGCTCCGCCTATTTCAAGCATTACCGTGTTGTGGCGGAAATACAGCATACAGTCTATAAACGCCTTGAAATACTTAATTTCCTCCCTGCCGGGCATTAAAAGCTTTATGCCCCTAAAGCCGCTTACGGGGTGATCGTAAACGCTGTCGTAGCAAAAGCAGCCATCGCTGTCAAGCAGTCTTAAAAAGGTCATAAGCCCGTAAAGAATACCCCTGTCGCCGCCTGCATATACCGCAATATCGCCGCCGTTTTTGCATATTACAAAAGCCTCCCCGCCGCCGTTTACGGCGGCGTTTGCTGCCTTTTCAATGCTCTTTTTTACACTCTCGGGTATCGGCTTTGAAACCGTAACCGCCTTTATTTCGGGGCACTGCGAAATGCTCACGGCAAATCTTTTCATATTAGCCGCGGCGGCGGGCGGAACGGCAGATATATCGGTATTTACCGTAAACTGCCTTTTTTCCGCCGATTTTTTTGCGTATTTAAAGTTTTCCATTAAAGCTCCTCCTCAAAAAACGCTTTAATTCTTTTTCCTGCGCTTTTTTAACACTATGGGAACGGTAACTCCCGCGCCTGCCAAAACCGCTGCAGCGGCGCAAATTAAAATTACCGTAAGCGCGCTGCCCGATTTATCGCCTTTGCCGTTCTTTTTAATATCGGTGTTTATATTGCCGTCGGCGCTTAAATTAACCTTATGCTCCGAGGTCTTATCTTTATTGACCCTTGCGGGCGGCGCCTTAGGCACCGCGTTTGCGGGAATTGCGCCTTCATAATATTCTGTTAAAAGAATATCGGAAAGGTAAATATTCGCAGCCCCCGTGCAGTTATTCCCGCAGGAAATAAAGCCGCCGTCGGTCTGGCTTGTTTGCTTTAGAATTACCAGCTCGTTATTTGCGAAAATCGCAACCGTGCCGCCGTTTGCAACTATTTTAATCGGCACCCAGCCCTTAAGCTCCACCTGGGTCATTGCAAGCTTTTTAGTGGAGCTGAATGAGCCTGCAGCGTACTCGTCAAGCTGAACCGACTTTTTGGTGAAATGCACCTGTATGCCGTAATTTCGCGTTTTATCGTAGGATTTACGCAAATTAAAGCTTATCACGTTTACATCGGTACATTCATCCATATTCATATAGAAGGTCATAACAAAATCCCCTACCTTGTTGGGGTGAATAACGTTCTCGCGGTTTTTGCCTTCCTTTGAGAAGCAGACAGAATCCCTGCCGGCAAATTTTGCGTAATCAAACCTGCCGTAGAAAAGTGCCTTTGCCTCAGCCTGACTTTTTACCGAATAATCGGCTATTACCTTTACCTCGCCGCCGTCTGGCTCGCGCACGCCGTTATTCGCAATTTTATCGGAATAATGGTAAAGCGCCAAATCGGTAACAGTTACTCCGTCCTCCTGCATATTCTCCGTGTGCGATAAGCGTATTTGCCCCTTTACGCGGCGCGCATTTTCCATTTTAAAGCGGCGCACACCGTCAATCGCAATCCAAAGCTCATCACCGTGGGCAGTTATGCGCACCCTTGTAGGCTTGGTAAAGTCCGCCTTAACGGTTTCTACTCCGCTGCGCTGGAAGCTTTCGTCATTATATTTTTCAATTACAAGCTTTCTTTGAGAAAATGTGAGCGGGTAGCCCTCGTTATGGTCCTTGTAAAGATTATAGCGTAAATCAAGCGCCATAGAGCCGGTTTCGTCATCCTTAAACTGCACCGTAAAATCAAGCACAAAATCCTCAAGGTCAGCTATTCTCGCCGCCCAGCCGCTGTAGGGCTTATTATAGCCCGAGCTTTTTGTTGCCGCAATTCCGCCGGGAACGTTCTTCCAGCCCTCTTTTACAAGCGCCATTAAAATACTCTCGGTGGTTTTAACATAAGGTGAAAATTCCGGGTCGTGAACGCCGTTTCCTGTTCTCACCTTAACAGATGTAAGCTTAATTTTATTATTGCCCTTTGGCAGATAGGTGAAAAAGCCTATCACCTCCGCCGCGGCAGGAGCCTCGGTCCGCAAATAGTAAACCGGGTCTCTGCCCTTGTTTATATACACGTTTAAAATTCCGCCCTTGTAAACTATATCAAGCACCTGCTCCTTAGCGCCTAAGTAGCTGTCGTGCTCTCTTTGCAGTTCTTTGTTTGAATTGTTTCTGTCATAGCGGAAAATTGTTCCCAAAATATCAAAGGAATGGCCGTTGGGCAGGTTTACCGAAAGTCCCCTTTGCCATGAGTTATCGTCCTTTATATCAAAGAGGAATTTAAGCTCCATTGCAAAGTCCTTTGTTTTTGCAAGCGCCTGCACCTCCTCGTTTTTAGAGGCTGACTGCAATTTGCCCGTATACTCCGCATCACCCGTCATAACGCCGTTCACACCGCCTGTTTCGGTATCAAACGTCCAGTTTATTCCGGGAATTATGCTGCCGTAGCTATCGGTTGAAAAATCATAGTCAACCAGCTCGTTCATATCGTCCTCTGTGGGGGTGTAGACCTTAATATCGGAGAAATTTATATCCGCCGAATTTATTTTAAGCAGCACATCGCCCGCGGCGGCAGCGCCTGTTTTACGGTCGGCAACCTTTATTCCGTCTATAAGCAGCACCGCGCGGTTTTCAAGCAGCCGCACGCTGAAATTATGCCACTGACCGTCGGCAACATTAAGCGTAGAGTCTCCGAACGCGGACATACCGTCACCAGTAAGCGAAATGCCCGAGCCGTCGGTTTTGTTTATTCCAAGCTCAATTGCCCGGCTGCCGTTTCTCCTTAAAATCAGCGAAAAGGCGTCAATTGCCTCAACCGGCACTGTAGCTTTGAAATCAACCGCAACATTTTTAAGGCTCTTTCCCAAAATGCTTTCTCCGCCCGCAGCGGTTCTGAAGGCTTTACCTACATTTTCGGCGTTAAAGCATTTCCAATTGCCCGAAAGCAGCGATACTTTGCCGAATGAATCAAAGTAAGCCGAAAAGCTCTTATCCTCGGTCATTTTTGGCGGGTCCTTTT
>URGH01000113.1 GCA_900547305.1 uncultured Oscillospiraceae bacterium
AATAATTACAGTGATAAGAAAAGGGTAATTATCTGCGTTTTAAAAGGAATTTTAGATGTTTGCTTTTCTGTAAAATCGGCACATACAGAGTGTTGTTATAGTAGCCGAGAGGTTATTTGTAACAACACTCTGTTTTTTTTTGTTTCGCTTATGCTGCTGCATTGGCATCTTTTCTGTTCGTTATTATAATTTGTCTGCAGCTTCGCAAAAATGTAATGAAGAACGTTCTTGAAGAACGTTCTTTTTGTTTGTCTATACCCTTATTTCAATTTCTGTACGGAGAGGTAAATTATCCCCTGAACCTATATAAATTTCAACCTTACCGTTTTCAAGCTCATACCTGTTATTGCAAGAAAAAATCCTTAGCTCGTCATAGCCCAATGTAAACGTTACGGTTTGCTCACTGTGGGGGGCAATGTAGATCTTTTTAAAGCTCTTTAATTCTTTAACCCTGCGGCGGATAGAATTGCCCTTTCCGTGAATATAAAGCTGAACTGCCTCTTTGCCGCCGATATCCGATACATTTCTGATTACCGCTTTTACTTCAAACAAACAAGCGCCCTTTTCAGTAATCTCCATTGAAACGTATTCAAAATCAGAATATGAAAGTCCGTAACCGAAAGGATATAAAACTCTTTTATTATTATCGCCGTATGTATTAACTACCCAATCATCAGAAACCGACGACTGTGCGCTTGTGATGCGGTTGTAATATGCCGGCAGGCAGGTGGGTGCATACGGAACAGATATTGAAAGCTTACCGGACGGATTAACCTTACCCGTTAAAATGTCCGACAAAGCACGGCCTCCCTCTTCACCCGGATACCACGCTGTAAGCACAGCATGGGCAATTTCGCTTACTCTTGTTATATTGTAAGGTCTGCCCGCAATAAGCAAAGCTATGATCGGCTTGCCGGTTCTCTTGAGAGTCTCTATCAATTCAAGCTGATTGCCGGGTAATGAAATATCCGAAATATCCATACCCTCTCCGCAGTCAAGGAATTTTTTTGCCTTAATTGCCGCCCCGTTATTAAAATCGTAGGTAAGATTTGAGTTATTTTTCGCCGTACTTCCTCCTATTGTTACAATTATAACATCGGATTTTTCGCAAAGCCTTAAAGCATTATCAAAGTCCTCTGTATCGCCCGTAAAGCTCCACCCCCTTGTAAATCCCGACAAATTGAGCGTTTCCTTAAAGACATCCTTAATAGCCCTTGCCTGATCGTCTACAAAGGGTGTATAGTCGCCTAACTGATAGTAAATATCAGCCGCATGCTCGCCTATCAGGGCAACCCTTTTGTTATCATCTATAGGTAATATGCCGTTATTTTTAAGTAATACGACAGATTCCGCTGCCATCTCATAAGCTAACTTTTTCTGTATTCCGCTTTCAAAAAATACCGAAAGCGAGTCGTCCTCTTTAATATAGGGATTATCAAAAAGTCCTAATTCGCATTTCTTTTCAAGTATTCTCGTTACCGACTCATCAATAAGCTTTATATCCGCAAGCCCTTCTTCTGCCGCAGCTTCAAGCTTTAAATAGGCGCCTGCATCGGCAAGGCTTAAATCAATGCCTGCCTTTAAAACATTGGCAGCTCCCGTCACGGGGTCCTGCCCCATTTGTTCAATTACTCTCGGAACAGCCCAACCGTCGGAAAGGGTTATCCCCTTAAATCCCATTTGTTTTCTTAAAACTTCCCTTAGAAGATAGGAATTGATATGGCACGGCACACCGTCAACCGTGTTGTATGCCGCCATAATTATATCTGCACCGGCTTTTACAGCCTTTTCGGTCGGAGGCAAATGAATATCGTGAAGCTCCCTTATTCCGACATTGACCTCCTCTGTATTCATACCGCCGAAGCAATCCCCTGCCGCGCAGTAATGCTTACAGCAAATAAGCGCATTGTTTTTCTTGAAGCCCTCAACGCCGGCTTTGGCAAATTCGGAAATCAAATAAGGATCTTCGGAAAAAAGCTCCTCCGTTCTGCCCCAGCGAGGGTCGCGGGCAACATCAAGCATAGTAACAAATCCGATATGATTTGCCGAAAGCTCAATTTCTTTACCTACGGTATCCATCATTTCGGAATAAAGTCCGGGATTAAAGGAAGAGCCGATGCATAAATTTGTGGGAAAAACCGTACTGCCCAAAGCATGAACGCCATGGTTTGCTTCCACCTCAACAAGAACGGGAATTTTCACTCTTGCATTGTCGAGTATGAACTTTTGCATCATATTGGCAAATTTAACTCTGTGGCGGGGCTCGATACCCGTCCCCCAATTATGCTGTGTAAAGCCGTCGGCACGTAAAAAGTTGCTGATAGCGCCCATTGCGCCGTAATTGCTTATAAAATTTTTAAATTCGTCTTTTAAAGCAAATTCTTCACCGTTTCTTTCAAAACAGCGATAGCCCGCCACCGTTTGAGACATTTGGGCAAGCTTTTCTCGCAGCGTCATTTCCTTTAAAAGCCCTTTAATTTGTTGAGTGTAATTATTCATAATTTTTTTATTTAAACTGTACTTTGTTCCCTAATATAATCGTCAAGATATTTCAAATTTATATAAGGCTTTACCGTATCTATAAAATCCTTTTTCCGCTTTACGTTAAGAAGCTTATATAAATTTGACATTTTGTGCTTTACGGAGCTTAAAGACATAAAAAGACTGTCGGCTATTTCCAAGGCGGTTTTACCGCGAATAAGCATACCGATTATTTTCAGGTCGTTCAAATCAATTGAGCTTAGCATACTTTCAATCATTATCGGTATTTCGGGAGTCTCTATTTCTTCAACACTGCTGTCAAAATTGAGCTTTCGGTTTGCAAGCTTAAAGCAATCAGTGCTTTGCTCAAAGGGTATATTGGCGGTAGTGTCTCTTGAAGTGAAATAATTTTTGAGCATTATATTAACACTTCCGAAATCGTTTCTGTTTTTAACGCAAAGCTCATATAATCTGTAAAGCATTATTGCCCCTGAGGTCTGTTTATAGCTTGAGGACGTAAGCGACGGATAATAAAGCCTTGACAACAAGCTGTTCATTGAACCGATAAAAAAGGTTTTTTCAATGTATTCGGGGTCGCTGTGCTTAAGTCTTTCTATCAAATCAACAGCTACAAGGTCGTTTACCAAAACAACAACGTCATATTTATCGCGGTTTTCAAAAAAGCTTTCATAGCAATTGTCAAGACCGTTTACAACTGTATAAATATCGTCAATGTCAAGCGCCGTCCACCTTTGATATATTCCATCTGCCAATTTCATATCGGCGTTCGAACGGGGATTTAAGCCGTACAGCGCCAAATTTCTTCTGTTGTTTGTTACGCAGTAATTAAGAATTATATTTGACTTATCGGCTATATCGTTGCTTATCAAATTGGCGTGTCTGATATTAAACGGAACGTTTAAAAAATCATCCTTTAATATTACCGGAATATTCTTCTCATAGCATTTTTCAATTACCCATTCGCTGTATTCGTCCAAATCAATTTTGGTTTTTACAAAAAACGCAACTGCCTCTTCATCGTGAGCGGCTAACGAAATAAATTCATCAAAAGAAAAGGTATCAATAACCTTCAGCTTTTTTCGATAAATATCTGCCATTCTTTCTACAATAACATCGTTATGATAGAAAAAGCTTCGCTCATTGGAAAGTTTTTTAGTCGAATTCAAAAAATGTAAAACGTAAAATGCCAAAATATCATCTCCGGAAGCTTGTTTGTAGGTATAATACCATAAAAACAAAGCGTAGGCTCTGTAAACGGCAGCGCCGTTCGGAATTCCGAGGAATTCCTTTTTAGCCGTTCAATGTTTTTATGCGAAAATCTCTGATTTTCAAACGCAGTATGCGTGTCGGCGGCTGTCCGCCGCCGACATAAAGTTATTATAACACGAAGCAAAAATTCTTGCAAGAAATCTTTGCAAAGCCGTCGCCTTATGTAGCTATCATACCGCGAGCTTCCCGTTTTAAACGAAAAATATTAAATTTTAATGCGAAGATCGGATATATACTGCCGACTTAATTTATTCTGCCTGATTTTTTAAACGGTATTACACGGTTATACCCAAAAGTAATTTTCTGAGGAATAAAAGGTCGGCTGCCGTTGCAGGTGTAGAATCGCCGTCTAAATCATATTTCATATCTGTATCCTGATTTATTGCCGCCTTTTTAAGCATTACAAGATCTCTGATATCGGCAACCTCATCTTCGTTTAAGTCGCCTTTTATCGGGTTAATCCATTTAGCGTAAACTACCGCGCCTGCGGTTACGGTTGTAACCTTTTCTCCGCTGAAATCGGGAGAAGAATACCAGCCGCCGAATTTCTTACCCTCCTTAACGGGGGTTTTTAATGCTTCGCCCGCTTCTGCAAACTCGGCTTTATATTCGCCGCCGTCACAGTATACAACTGTGACCTGATTTTCTGCGGCGGCGTCAATTTCCTGCAATAAAATTGAATTGATTTCAAATTTCACAACGCCGGTAAAGCCTATTCTGAGCGGCTTGCCGTTTCCTACTATTTCAGCAGTG
>URGH01000114.1 GCA_900547305.1 uncultured Oscillospiraceae bacterium
TAAGCTATTTTTCGCTTACAAGGTGTTTTTCCGCCGCGCATGTCAGCGGAAAAACGGAGATGCGGCGTGAACGCCGCAAAAATAAATTTCGGGGTTTATTGACAGAATGAAAAACCATAGGCTGTTAATACAGTCTATGGCGTTTGCGGTCAAATGTTACAGGCGCGGAACCCGAAAATCAGTTTCCGCCGTTTTTAAGCAGAGCCTTTCTTAAAAGCTCGCTTCTGTCCTGCGCGGATATTTTACTTTTTCTTCCGAATTGGGTAAAATCGCCGGTTTTGCCTGCCGCAGCGGCGCTTTGCGGCTCCTGTTTTACGGGTGTGAATTTTTCAACCCTATAATTTTCGGGCTGAGCGGGTTTATCATCCGCAATATTTTTTTCGGCTTCGCTCAAATCGGCTTCGGTTCCTCCCACAACCGCGGGCTGCGGCTCGGAAACGGTTTCGGTCTTTGCAATCTCGGGCTGAACCTCAGAAACCGTGTTTTCGGCGGGAGACTCATGCCTGACGGCAAGAAACTCGGACGCTTCCGCTTCGTATTTTGCCAAAATTCTTTCGCTGTTTTCAACCGACGAATCAACCGTGTTTTTTATTTTGCCGTATATTTCGGCAAATAATTTTGCTTTTTTAAGAGTCTCTTCAACCGATTTGCCTATTTTGCTTATATCGGCGCCTATAGCGGCGAAATTATCGTTAATTTCACGTTCCGCAATTTCATATTCACCGATCAATCCCGCAGTGTCGCCCATAGCGTTTTCAAAGCCTGCGTTAAGTTCGGAAAGCAGTTGCACAGCCGTTTCCTTTGAATCGCATACGATTTCGCTGCCTACGCCGTAGGCGCGTTTATATATTTTCGCAACGTTTTCAAAAAGCTCCCCGTTTTCCGATTTTTCCTCCGCAAAGCGCTTGTTGCTTTCGGTAAGCTCGGAAATTTGTTTTTCAAGGCGCGAAACCCGCTCCTCGGCGTTTTCCGCCTCGCGTAAAAGGCGCTTTTTTTCCGCCTCGGATTCTTCCAGCTTTTTATTTAGCTCGCTGATTTCCGAATTAACGTCGGCTTTATTATAGCCTCCTAAAAAAGAACTTCTGAATTTTATCATTTATATCACCGTTTCTTATTATAACGCCTCAAAGCGTTTTCGTCAATAAGTAAGATCAGCGGCGTTTGGCTTTTACAAAATGTATTATAAGCCCTATGCAGAGTCCTATGAATGAGGGCAACAGCCAGCCGAGGTTTTTATCGAACAGCGGAAGATAATCGGACGCCAGCTTTACGGAAACGTCAAGCCTTAATGCCTTCTGCAAAAATTCGGGCAGGGTTTTAAAGCAATCAAATATCGCCGCCGCCCATGTGAATACCATTACGCAAATGTAGACGGCCTTGTCGTGATTGAAAAATTTACCGATAAACGCCAAAATTATAAGCGCTATTGCGGGCGGGTAGATAAGCATAAGCATAGGAATAGAATACTCGATTATAGCGCTGAGTCCTATATTGGAAACCGCAAAGGAGAAAACGGTGAATATAATTGCCCAGGTCTTATAGGATATTTTGCCGTTTGTCATTTTAACAAAGGTTTCCGAGCAGGATGTTACAAGTCCTATTGAGGTTTTAAGGCAGGCAAAGGTTATTGTTACGGCGAGAATAATATTTCCCGCGCCGCCTAAATAATGCCCGGCTATCTGGGTTAAGGCAATACCGCCGTTTTCGGATATTTCAAAAAGCCCGCGCGACTGCGCGCCCATAAGAATTGTGAGTATGTAAATTACAGCCATTAAAATGCCGGTAAGCACGCCTGAACTTAAAACGTCGCGGGCAACGGCGTTATCGTCTTCAACGCCCATGCGGCGGATAACGTCTATTACAACTATGCCGAAAGCTAGCCCCGCTATTGCGTCCATTGTGCCGTAGCCCTCAATAAAGGAGGAGAAGAACGCGCCGCTCTTATAGCCGTCAACAGGCTCTATTTCAGAAACCGAAGCGCCGGGGGATAAAAGCGCGGCAAATACCAGCAATGCAAGGAAAACAAGAAAAACGGGATTTATTATTTTTCCTATCCAAACGGTTATTTTACCGGGGCGCAGCGAGAAAAACAAAACAAACGCGAAAAACACCGCCGAGAAAATAAGCAGAGCGAGCCACTCTTTTGAGCCGTTTTTAAGCATGGGGGTAACGCCGGTTGTAAAGGAAACCGTGGCGCACCTCGGAATGGCGAAAAGCGGACCTATTGTAAGATAAAGTATGCAGGTAAAGAATATACCGTAGCCCTTACCGACCTTAGATGAAAGGGTTTGCAAGCCGTCGGAGTGGGTTATGCCTATTGCGGCGACACCCAAAATCGGAATACCCACCGCGGTAATTATAAATCCTATCGTAGCGGCGATAACATTTTTTCCCGCCATTTGCCCCAGATGAACCGGGAAGATCAGATTTCCCGCGCCGAAGAACATTCCGAAAAGCGTTCCGGCTACAAGTATCTTTTGCTTTAATGTAAGATTTTTTACGTTCATTTATTCAAAACACCTCATTCGGTTATTAGTGTAACATAAGGGTTGAAAAAAGTAAAACAATCGGTTATAATAGTTATATGACAATTTGTAATACCCGGAGGCGATATTATGGACAGCAAAAAACTTGAAATACTTATGACGGCGGTAGATCTCGGCAGTCTTTCAAAGGCGGCGGAGGTAGTGGGGTATACCCAATCGGGGCTTACCCATCTTTTCGACAGCCTTGAACGCGATATAGGACTTACGCTTATGCGGCGCGACCACAGCGGAATTTCGCTTACGAAAACGGGCGAGGAGCTTATGCCCTATATAAGGGATTTTTTAAGGGCAAACGCCAACCTTGAAAACCGCATTTCCGCTATAACCGAGAAAAAGAGCGAAACTATAAGGGTTGCCGCGTATGCCAGTATAGCAATGCACTGGATGCCGGAAATTCTTTACCGTTTCCGCAGGGTCCGCCCCGATATTAATGTAGACCTCAGAATGGTGGATAACGCGCTTGAACCGTTTGAATTGCTTGAAGACGGGAAAACCGACGTTATTTTTGCTGCAAGAGAAAGCGCGGGCAGCTTTGACTGGACGCCGCTTTATAACGACGTTATGTATGCGATACTGCCGCCCGATTATCCGCATTCCGACAGTAAGGGATTTTCCGTAAAAGAATTCGGAGGTAAGGAATTTATAATGCCTTACGGCAGATTTGATGTTGACGTTAACAAGGTTTTTCACGAAAACGGAGTGACGGCGAATATAAAGCCCGCGCACGTAGATGATGAAACCGTGATAAGGATGGTAGGCAAGGGACTCGGAATATCAATGATGAGCGAAATGATGATACGCGGCAGAACAAACGGGGTCAAGGTTTTAAAGGTTTTACCCGAGACGGGCAGAGAGCTCGGAATGGGAATGAATTTAACAGGCAGTATGCCCGACGGAACGTCACAGCTTAAAGAGTGCGTTCTTGCGTTTCTTGAAAAAAACGGTTAGGCTTTAAGTTCGGTTCCCGTGAAATCATTATCAAATGTGATAACACAGCAATAGGTACTGTCTGTTTTTTTAGCTGCGGCGGATATTTCCTGCCGCAGTTCTTCTTTTTTATCATTAAATTCGGGCGGAATAACCACATCGAAAATAAGATTTGTGCGGTTTTCCGATAACGGCGTCATTCTGAAATCGTGCAGCGACATTCTTTCATCAATTTTTTTGAGCTCTGCGGTCATAGCCTCGCGCGCGGTTTTGACAGCTTCACTGCTTGTATCTATCGGGTCCATGTGTATTACAAGCTGAATATTGTATTTTTCGTTTATCAGCCTTTCGCACAGATCCGCCTGCTCATGGCACTTTACAAAGTCGGAATCCTGAGGCACCTCAACATGAACCGAGGCAAACTGCCTGCCGGGGCCGTAATTATGCACCATAAGGTCGTGTATGCCTATAAATCCCTCAAACGACAGCACGGTGTTTTTAATTTCCTCCACCGTGTCCTTATCGGGTGGATTGCCCAAAATCAGATTGAGCGTATCTCTGCCGGTTGCAAAGCCCGAATACAGTATAAAAAGCGATACCAGCAAGCCCATTACCGCGTCTAAATTAAAGGGCAGCTTAAAGCAGAGCGACGCCGCAACCGATAAAAGTATAGCACCGGTTGACATAATATCATTAAGCGAATCGAGCGCGGTCGCTTTAAAAACGCCCGACTCTACCTTTTTATAGAGCTTTCGGTTGAAAATATACATCCAAAGCTTAATAAGCATGGAAACGGCAAGCACCGCTATTGCATACGCCGAATAGGCAGGGGCTGCGTCCCCCTTTATAATTGCTTTGAGCGAGGATTTAAACAGCTCCGCGCCGACTAAGAGTATAAGCACCGCCACAATAAAGGCGGACATATACTCCATTCTGCCGTGGCCGAATGGGTGGTCCTTATCGGCGG
>URGH01000115.1 GCA_900547305.1 uncultured Oscillospiraceae bacterium
GCCGCGGCCGAGGGTGGTTATATCGTCATATTTATTAAGCCCCTGAAAACCCGCCACAATTACTATATTGCGCTTTGAAATTTCATTGCGTATGCGCTCGGCGTTTACCTTTTTAATGCGCGCTATTCCGTGGTTTGAATCGGTAGCAAAGCCCGCTTGCCACCCGAGCAGGGAAATAACGGGAAAGCCCAGCTTTTCAATCGCCATGGCAAGCAGCGCTATTGACATCTGCTCGCCCGCCGATAAAAGCATATCCAACTCTCTTTTAGAGCCGCCGTCGGGATTTATCTCCTTTGCTTTTGCTATAAGCTCGTCGGTAGTATCGCCCTGGGCGGAAACCACCACCACAACGTCGTTGCCCTTTTTATAATCCTCGGTTATAATGTTTGCCACATTGAAAACTCTTTCGGCATTCGCAACCGACGAACCGCCGAATTTTTTTACCATTAAAGACATTAAGTGAACCCCCTCGGTTAAATCATAGTATTTAAAATTTTACGGGATTTTATATTTTTAAACCCTGAAAGTTTTTTAAGCGTTACGCTCGGTTTTTCGCTGTCGGTTAAGAATGCAATTTCATTTTTAAACTTATTTTTAACGCACGAAACACCGGGGAAAGCGCTTTCAACCTCGGAAACGAGACTGTCAAAATCATCGCCGCGCAGCAGCACGAAAAGCCGTGTAGGCTCGTCGCACGAATTATCCACATAATCGGCGCTGCCATCTTCCCAAAAGACGTATTTGCGTGTGTCAAGGTGCTTTACGCAGTCTATCATATCGGCTACCACCGCGCTGGCGGTCGCTTCTTTTCCCGCGCCCTTGCCGTAGAACATAACATCGCCCGTTTCATCGCCCCTGACGGTAATAGCGTTGAACACGCCGTTTACGCCCGAGAGAATACATTCGCGGCTAACAAGTGTGGGGCGCACGGTGGCGGTAATCTTGCCGTTTTCAAGCTTTTGAGCGTGCCCTATAAGCTTTACAGTGCAGCCGAAGCTGTCGGCATACTCTACATCATCAAGCGTAATATCTGTTATGCCCTCGGTTTCCACCTGCTCGGGGTAAACGTGCTTGCCGAAAGCAAGAGCCGCCAAAATACATATTTTACGGCAGGCGTCATGCCCCTCAATATCCGCAGCGGGGTTTTTCTCGGCAAAGCCTTTTTCCTGTGCGAGCGCCAGTGCGGAATTAAAATCCATATTCTCTACTATCATTTTATTTAAAATGTAGTTAGTAGTTCCGTTTAAAATTCCGAAAATTTCGGTTATCTCGTTTGCGGCAAGGCATTGCGCTATGGGGCGCAGCACGGGTATACCGCCGCCCACGCTAGCCTCAAACAGGAAATTCGCGTTATTTTGCGCCGCAATCTTTAAAAGCTCGGCGCCCTTTGCGGCTACAAGTTCCTTATTTGAGGTGACTACACTCTTGCCATTTTCGAGGCATTTTTTAACGAAATCGTAAGCGGGGTTAATTCCGCCCATAACCTCGGCTACCACCTTTACGCTTTCGTCGTTCAGTATAATGTTAAAATCCTTTACAAATTTATCACTGTATGAAAGCCCGGGAAATTCACGAAGGTCAAGTATATATTTAACGTTGACCGCGGTGTGCGTGGCTTTTTCTATGCGCCCGGGGTGATTTATCAGTATTTCGGCGGTTCCCGAGCCTACAACGCCGTGTCCCATTATTGCAACATTTATCATTTTTTGCCTCCGTCAATTCTTTTTATTGAAATAACTCCGTCTGTCGCGAGCAGCCTGCTTATAAGCTCCTCGGCGGACATTTCAGAGCCGATACTTAATGTCAGCGATACGTTCGCCTTGCCGTTTTCGGGCAGCCCCTGCGAGACGGTAACAATATTCGCGCCGCAGCCGTACAGCGCCGCGGTAAGCGCCGAAAAAACGCCCGCGCGGTCGGAAAGCTGCGCGTTAAGGCTTAAAGTATCGCCCGAACCCGAATATTTAAAAACAAAATCCTTATACTTATAAAAGGCGGATCTTGAAATACCCGCTTCCTTTACCGCCTGCGCTGTTGAAAGCCTGCCGTCTGCCAGCAGCTCCTTTGCGCGTATAACCCCCGCAAACACGGGCGGCAGAATATCGGCGTCAATCAGCAGATAGCTTTTTTTATCCATAATTGTCCTCCACACGCGAACTGTTGTATTCTATTATAGTACGGCAGGTACGCAAAAGCAACAAAAAATTTGCTTTTCAGACATAAATGTAAAAATTATATAAAAGTTATTACGGGGCGGTGTTTTACTTTGGATGAGCAGGCAAAAAAGAAGTTTTTAATTACCACGGCATACATTGTAACGGTGGGGGCTATAGTTTTTATTGTTTGCCGATTTTTGCTGAAATATCTAATGCCGTTTATAATAGGCGGGCTTATAGCCTGGGCGGTGCAAAAGCCTGCTTATTATATTTCGGGTAAGACTCGGCTTAACCCAAAAATATCTGCAGTGGCGCTGACAACAGCGGTTTTCGCGGTGCTGGCGGCGGTTTTGTTTTTCGCGGGATTAGGGTTTACCAACGCGGCGGGCGGAATTATGCGGGAATTATCGGGCAAAACGGGGGAGATGGGGCAAATAATTTCCTCTGTACGCAGTGATTTCAACGCGCTGTTTAAAAAGCTGCCCGATGAATTCGGCTCTGCCGCCGATACATTGTGGAGCGGCTTTTTAGCCCGCGTCGCTTCGGTTGCGGGCGGTGCGGTGTCTTCCTTTGCGGGGGCGGCTGTAAAGCGCGCGCCGTCCTTTTTGCTCAGCTGCATTATATCGGTGGTGGCGGGGTGCTATATCGCCGCCGATTTCAGGGGGCTTGCAAAGTTCGCAGGCGGCGTTATAGGCAAAAAAACATATGATAACTGCCTTAAAATCAAAAACATTCTGGTCGGCAGCGTTTTTAAGTTGTTAAAGGGATATGCCATTTTAATGCTTATGACCTTTTTAGAGCTTTTCGCGGGTTTTCTTATTTTAAGGGTAAAATACGCACTGCTTTTAAGCCTTTTAATTGCGGGTATTGATATTTTGCCGGTTCTCGGTACCGGCACGGTGCTGATACCGTGGGGCATAGCCGAGCTGCTTTTTAAAAACACGGGGCTCGGTGTAGGAATACTGGTGCTGTATGCTGCGATAACCGTTATAAGAAACTTTGCCGAGCCTAAAATAATAGGCAGGCAAATGGGCATAAACCCGCTTTTCACCATGCTTTCAATGTTTATAGGCATAAAGCTTTTGGGCTTTGCCGGAGTTATAATATTCCCCACGGCGCTTATAGTAACGGTGAAATATTACAGCGAGGATAACGTATAAGAAAAAAATTCTTGCATTAATGTAAAATATGGTATATAATATATTCCAATAGCTATTTGGAGGGCAAAAATAAATGAATTTTAATCCTATCACACTGGCGGACAGCGCAACTCAAACCGCCGCAAACGGTCCGCAGAGCATAATTTTAATGGTTGTATGGCTTGCGGTTATTTTCGGCGCTATGTATTTTATTATGATACGTCCGCAGCGCAAAAAACAAAAAGAAGAAAAGAAAATGCGCGATAATCTCCAGGTAGGGGATGAAATTGTTACAATCGGCGGAATTTACGGCAGAGTTATTTCTCTTAAAGAGGATACTATTGTAATTGAGTCCGCAAGCGACCACAGCAAGCTTACAATTGCTCGCTGGGCGTTACAGACAAATCTTACGGTTCATGACGATACCGTATCAAAGTAAGATGTAAAATGTAATAAGTTTTGTCCCTCCCGAATATAATTGTTCGGGAGGGAATTTTTATGAAAAAAGACCTTATAACGGAAAAGAGTGGGAAAATAGGAATTATAATAAAGGCGGCGCTTTTGTTTCTGGCGGTTTCGGCGGCGGCAGTAATGCTTTTTGCGCTTGTAATGTATATTTTTGCCTCGGGCTTTAAATATTCGGCGCTTTTCGCCACGCTTTCGGCGGCTCTCGGAGCATGCGGGGCGGCTTTTTATATTTCGGGAAAAAGCGGCAGCCGCGGCTGGCTTATAGGCGCGGCGGTGGGCGGAATCGTTTTCTGCCTTTTAACCCTTATATCGCTTACGGTAAACCGCGGCGGGCTGACGCAAAACACGCTTTTCCGCCTTGTAATTATTATGCTGTCCTCGGTAATAGGCGGAATTTTGGGCGTAAACCGAAAATCACAGCATAAATACATATAGTTGAGCGTGTCGAAAAATCGACACGCTCTTGGCGGGAATGCCGCTCGCAAAAATCAAAGATTTTTGGCTGCACTCTATCCCC
>URGH01000116.1 GCA_900547305.1 uncultured Oscillospiraceae bacterium
GCGCGTCAAGATATTTATCCTCTACCTTCGGTCTGCCGTCGGGCAGTCTTTCACCCCTCCAAAGCGGTGTTAACTCTACTATTTTTTCCCTGTCGTTAAAGTTCATTTTCATCCCTCGCTTATATTTCAATTTTAATTTCACAAAACGTTCCTGAACCCCTTGCCCAAAACATCGCTTGAATTAAGTATTAAAGTAAAAGCATGCCTGTCTATTTCTTTTATGTACTGTTTTAAAAGCTTTGCCTGATTACGCTTTAAAACCGTAACTATCATCGTCTTGCTGTCGTCCGTAAACGAACCCTTGCAATCTGAAATTGTTGCGCCTCTGTTTAGAACAGTGTTTATAAACTCACATACTTCTTTGTTTTTACTTGTCACTATAATAAAGCACTTACTTAAATTGATACTGTCAATCACCGCGTCCACAACAAACGCTTTGAGTAAAAGCCCTAAAAGTGAAAATAATCCGGTTTCAATATTAAAAACAAATATGCTTGCACCTGCTAAAACAAAATCAGCACATAACAAAGCTTTACCGATATTTAAATTCGTATATTTTTTTAAAATCATTGCAATTATATCAGTGCCGCCTGAGCTTGCATATTCATTGAATATCATTGCGCTGCCCACTGCCGTTAATCCGATTGCAAAAATCAGTTCGAGCATTTTTTCGCTCGTTACAGTATGTGTCAGCGGTATTATTTTTTCAAACAGCAATGTAAACAGCGATAGGATAATACTGCAATAAATTGTTTTGAAAGCGAATTTTTTCCCGAATACTGCCACCCCTGCAAAAAGCAGAATAATATTTGTCACAAACATATATTCACTTGGAGTAACCTGCGGCACTAACGAAGACAGTATTAAAGCCAAAGCGCTGACTCCGCCTGTTGAAAAATTATTTGGGAATTTGAAAAAATAGATCCCTACGGACATTAGAATTGAACCTAACGTTATAAAAAAGTACGATTTTAGTGTTTTTCGGAATTTCACTGTTGATAAGCCCATTTTTAAATTGGCATCTCCCTAAGCTTACTTATCTTTCCTGCCGTGATTATTGCCTTGTTGGCTTCTTCACCGTGCAAAACCGAAAATACAGATATTAACCGGCTTAAATCCAAGCTTTGTGCAATCTTCGGTTTTTAAAGCATATACGTTCTGTTGTTAAAATTCATTTTTTCATCTTATGAATTATTCTTGTTAAGTACCCCGAATATCTTTATCAACAGCATTATGTAATTTTTCCCTGAGAAGCTTTACCTTTTCATAGTTATAACCGTATCTTTTCTCAACCGTAACCGTAGCGTCCGATAAGATAATAACATAAACATTTGATTTTAAATCAATAAATACCGATTGACCGGTATGTCCGCAATGACCTATCGACCCTTTCGGAAACAACCGACCGGTTTGTGAATATTTACTGTCAACATAAAGAAAGCCGAGTCCTCTGGATTGAGACATTTTTTCCGTATGATTCATTATTGCCTGATCAAACGTTCCCCTTGATACCAGAGGTTCGCCGTGTTTTTGGAGCATCAGCATATATTTTGTAATATCGTCTATATTAGAAAACAGCCCCGCGTTTCCTGCAACGCCGCCTAAAAAACGGCAGTTATAATCGTTAACCAGTCCTCTTTCCGCTTCCGACAGATTACTGTTTACCGCGTCCTTACAATTCAGACAATAGCCGCTTGATTCCATTCCGAGCGGAGCGGCAATCATGCTGATAAAAAGGCGGTCAAGCCTGTCGCCGAATACCTTTTCTAAAATCTTTCCAAGCAGAATAAATCCCGGACAGCTATAATCAACTTTAGTCCCTACAGGGAAATCACACGGCAACGACAGTACATAATTTTGAATATTATCATATGTGTTGCCTTTTTCGCAGAGCGAGCGATGCCCGTAGCCCATTGTATGCGTCAGTAAATGCTTTATTGTAAGCTCCGATTTATCATTCGGACACGGAAAAAACCGATTTACCTTATCGTCAAAATTTAATAGTTTTCTGTCTGCCGCAATTAGCGTAAGCATTGTAGTAACCATTATCTTTGTTACCGACGCCATATCAAAAAGCGTTTTTGAATTTATCTCATAATCTGCGGAATAAAAGCAATCATTCAGTATTTGTTCACCCTTGCCAACCCGTACCGCAATATGATCAGCCAGCCCGTCTTCATGCGCTTTAATAATGCATTCTTCAAGATTACTCATTTTTATCCTCTTTTCTGTGAAAGCATCCATTTCCACATTTCGTCGTCTGCAAACGCTCTTTCCCACGAGTTATGCGCCATATCGGGATATACGGTAAGCTCTGCTTTACCACCGCTGTTGTTTACTGCCGCAACCATATGAACGCTTTCCTCCGGCAGGACGGTTGTATCAAGAGCACCGTGAAATGCCCGAATAGGAATGTTCTTAAGCCGTGCGGCATTCCAGTACATTCCGCCGCCGCAAACAGGAACAAGCGCCGCGAACATATCGGGCTTTGTCATTGCAAGCTGCCACGCGGCATATGCCCCCATACTTACCCCGGTAAGATATATTCTGCTTTTATCAACGCCGCTTTCGTTCGCCATATTCTCGGCAAAATCTATAAGTGTTTCAAAAAGCTCAAACCACGTGTCGCCGCAGCACTGTGGGGCAACCATTCTCGCCGGTATATTTCTGCCCTTTTCAAGCTCGCCTATTGGTCCCGCGTGCGACACCTGCGAAAGCTCATTTCCCCTGCTGCCCGCGCCGTGCAGATAAATAATAAGCGGCACGCTTTCATCGGTATTCGGGGAATAGTATAAATATTTAAGCTCTCTGCCTGTTTTTGAGGATACAAATTTCTTATCGCTGAACAGGTTCATTTTAAAAGCCTCCTTTTTATTTTTTAAGCACAATATATCCGCACGGTTCAAGCTCAATGCTGCCATCGCATACCGATATTATACCGTTTGAAAGCAATTCGGTGCCGGCAAGACCTTCTCTGATTGTCACAAGTGCCTTCTCGTTGCTTATATTCCCTATAAACACTATTTTTTTGCCGCCGTATTCCCTCGAAAATGATAACACCTTTTCGGGCGCAGAATTATCAACCCATACCGTACTTCCATAACAGAGTATATCGCTTTCAAGCTTTAAGGCATTAAGCCTTTTCATAATTTCCTGTCGGCGAATACTGTAATCAAGCTTTTCAAGATTTCTACGGTCGCTCGTCTCATATTTACCCATATGAAAACGGTTTGCAAACATATTGTGATTGGCAGAATCCGCAAGCTCGTTCCCGCAGTATACCATAGGTATGCCGTCAAGCAGATAATTGATAACCTCTATCTGCTCCATACCGTTATGACCCGCCACCTTTTCGGTGCGCTTGGGCCAGTCGGTAACGGTATCGTGGTTATCGATATCAAATATCAGCTTAGCGCCCGACGGTATCTCATTCGCAAGCTTTTCCAAAAAAGCCCTGCATTCTGCCGCGGAAATTTCGCCTGAAAAAGCCTTATATAAATTCACATGCCAGTCAAAGCAATAGGATGAGTCAAATCCCTTAAGCAGGTTGTTCCAGTTACTGCCCTCGTTTATTAAAACCGAGTCGGGCTTTACCACCTTCATTCTGCGCCGCGCTTCTACCCAAAAATCAAGAGGTACGCCGTCGCCGACATCGCAGCGGAAACCGTCAACATCCATCTCGCCTATGTAATATATCATATTGCACCAAAGATACTCGCGAAGTCCGTCCGAAGTATAATCAAGATACGGGAAATTCCATTCCGTGCAAATAATATTTCCGTCCCTGTCCTGCCTTGCAAATTCAGGGTGCCTTTTAAGTATCGGCGCGTTCGGCCCTATATGCAGGTAAACCAAATCGAGCAGTACCCGCATACCGAGCCCGTGCGCCTTTTCTATAAACTCGCGCAGATCGTTTTCCGTCCCGTATTCGCTGTCGATTTTAAAATAATTGTTCATACGGTACGGATTTTTCGGGTTATCGGTTTCGGATTTTTTCTGCCTTGCACTCCAAAAGCTTCTGTCCTCCGAGCTGTCCTCCTCAAAAATAGGGCAAAGATACATAACCCTGAAACCTAAATCTTTAAGCTTTGGCAGCTCATCGGTAACTGCTTTTATTGTCCCCTCTCGGGAAAATGTCCTCGGGTTAATTTGATAAACTGCCGAACGGCTGAGCCACTCCGGCGGGCAAACAGCTTTATATTTCATATTAAATCAACTCCATATTCTGTCGTTTGAAAATTCTTTATTCCATTCGTCGGTAGGCTC
>URGH01000117.1 GCA_900547305.1 uncultured Oscillospiraceae bacterium
GCCCATAGCGGCGGCTGCCCGCTGCGTGCTTTACGGCAGCGTTTCGGCTTTGCTTTACTCGCAGTATTCGGTAAAGGGTATTGCGTTTAACGCCGTGCTCATAATTCCCGCAGAAATAATTTTTGCGGTAGCACTGCTTTTGGCGGCAAGGGAATCGGTTAAGTTTTCGCTCGGTATGGCAAGGCTCACGCTGCCCTCGGCTCCGCCCGTTAATCTTTCGGCGGATTTCCGCAGCTATTGCAGTAAATACATACTTATATGTTTACTTACATTGCTTTCTGCAATTACAGACGCGGTTATGTCCTGCTCATTCGGGGCAAGCCTTGCTTTATAAAAGGATGTTAAATTATTATAGGAGGTGCAATATGGCTGATATGTGCGACGCTTTCAGGGAATACCTTGTGAGCGTAAAAAAAGCGTCTGCAAATACGGTTGATTCGTATATGCGCGATATACACCAATATTCGGCGTATTGCGCTTCAAAAAATACCGAGCCTGCGGCGGCTGATTCTTCATTTATAAAAAAATACGTTGATTATTTAGCCGTTATGGGTAAATCGGACGCAACTGTTACCCGCACGGTAGCATCCGTTCGCTGCTACTACCGATTTTTAATAACAAAGGGCATTACGGAAGAAAATCCCGTAAACGGAATAAAACTTAAAAAGACCGAGAAAAAGCTGCCGGGAATACTTGATTCAAACGAAATAATTCTTCTGCTTTCTCAGCCCGATGGGGACGATTACAAGAGCGTAAGGGACAAGGCTATGCTTGAGCTTTTGTACGCTACGGGCATCAGGGTTTCCGAGCTTATAGAGCTTTCGGTAACAGATGTTAATTTGCAGATAGGAATTTTACATATGCACACGGGCGGCAGGGAGCGTATAGTGCCCATGTACCCCGCGGCGGTAAAGGCGGTTGCGGACTATCTTGTAAACGTTCGCCCAGTAATTGTCACCGATAAAACCGAGGACAGGCTGTTCACCAATATGAGCGGCGGCTCAATGTCACGCCAGGGCTTTTGGAAAATCATAAAGCATTATTCCGAAAAGGCGGGCATTAAAAAGGATATAACCCCGCACACCCTGCGCCATTCGTTTGCGGCGCATCTGCTTGAAAACGGCGCGCAGCTTAAGGATATTAAGGAAATGCTGGGTCATGCGGATATATCGTCCACTCAGGTGTACGCGCAGTTTGTAAAGAGCAAGTACACGGCGGCTTACGCTAAATTCCACCCGCTTGCAAGATAAAACAAATAAAATATTTTAAAACAGGAGCTTTGTTCACGGCGGCGGGGCTCCTGCTTTTTGTTTTTTTAAGGAAACAAAGACTTTTTTACTGCTTGTGCAAAAAAATGACCGCTTGTGCCAAAACGCTTGCGGAAAAACGCTTTTTAATATAGAATGTATTTGCAAAAATATGTTAAGAGGTGAGGCGTGTAAATATAAGCCTTTACGGACCCGAAACCGAAAAATACGAGCTTGCAAACGAGCTTTGGGCGCTGCCCGATTGCCGCTACCGCAATATTTTTATAAATAGTGCAGGCATTCAACGCCGCGAAGTACGCTTCGGGGAGCGTTACGGTGAAATTGCTGGACGATATTGACAGTTTTGCGACAGGCTTTTCCAGAACCGACGGCGTTCAATTCCAAAGCGGCGATGTTACGCTGAATTTAAGCGGTCATTATATTGAAAGATACAATAATGCTGCCGGAACCAACGTTAACAAAAAAGCTGTGTTTTATGTAACGGGAAGCGCTGAGCTGACCGTTATGGACAGCGTCGGCGGCGGTACTGTTACAGTTACGGGCGACCCTGAAATCCACGGCGGAAAGTCAAACGCCCTACTCATAACAGGGGAGAACTCGGTCACCCTTTCGAGCGGAACCTACGCGACCAAAGAAACAAGCAAGCGCAGTATTCTGACCACTGTCGGCAAGGTTACAGACCTTTTGGCTGACGGCTTCAGATATACTGATTCAAACGGCATGGATGTTGCAATTACCGAAGACGGTCAGGGAACAGACTCCGATAATGTCACCGTATCCGATTTCGGCATTAAGTATATCAGCGCCGATGGAGCAGAACAAAAATGCACGAGCTTTACCGAGATTACCGACGCGACCACAGGGGATTTGAGCGGTTGGTATGCCGTCACGGGAACCGTTAATATAGACAAGGGTCTCGGTGTTACCGGAGGCAAAACACTGAATCTGATCCTTTGCGACGGGGCACAGCTCAACCTGACCCGCACCCTGTATATGCTCCGCGGTTCAACCATTAACATATACGGGCAAAGCGGCGGTACCGGTACACTGATCGTCGAATCAAGTGCCTGCCAACCCGGCATAGGTATTATGTTGGGTTTCCCCGAAGGCACCGTTACCGTAAACATATACGGCGGCACTGTCACCGCAAAGACAGCCGAAGGCGCACAGCCTATCGGATCGGTTCCCGCTTTAACGACCGGCAAAGCTAATGTTACCATTGCCAAAGGTCTGAAATGCGTTAAGACTGATGAACTCAATACGGCGTATGCCTACGACAATACCGACGGTACGTCGATTACAATTACAAAATGCACCGAGCATAAATGGTTATACACGGATATAACCGACGACACCCACAATCAGACCTGTGAGCTTTGCGGTACGGCGGAAACGGCAGCGCACAGCCCGGCGCGGTATAAAGGCACCACAAACACGCATCATGTTTACTGCGCCTGCGGTAAGGATTATGCCACCGAACGCCACTCCTTTACGTTCACGCCCAACAACGACGGACTGACCCACAAGGTCAGCTGCGCCAAGTGCGGCGAGATAACCAACGAGGCGGAGAGACATTCCTTTTCCAATAAAATCGAGTCAGGGGGCCGCACATGGTTTGCATGCGAATGCGGTGCGAATTATGCGGCAACATACGACGGAAAGAAATATGCTTCACTGCAAATCGCAATTGACGCCGCCGCACCCGTCGGCGGTACGGTAACCCTTGCGCCGACTGCGCTTGATGAAAATGTTGTGGTCACCGACGGTGCGGTCGCAATTGACCTGGGCGGTAACAGATGGGTCGGCAATATCGGAGATAATGAGAGCTTTATTTCTCTGACCGTAAACGGCGGCGCCGTGACCGTTTCCAACCCGCAGGAATTTGTTTCCGATATTTATACGGCAAACAAGAGCACCGAGAGAATGCCAGTCGTTTCCCATACCCACGATTTCAGCAGCGGCACGGCCTGCCCCTGCGCCTTCAACTGCAAGCACAGCGTGTGGGACAGTGAAACGGGCAAGTGCATGATCTGCGACGCGCAGATATATATCGCAATAGTTACAGCCGCAGACGGTTTATACGCACACTTTGATACCTTTGCCAAGGCATGGAATGCAGCAATCGATAACGAAGGCTCTACCTTGAAGCTGCTGTGCGACGTGACTCTTGATAATGCGGAGTACGGTATCATTGCACAGTCCGGCAAATTCACCCTTGAGCTGAACGGCAAGACCGTCAGCGGTGACATAACAAATCAGTTGCTTACCGTAAGCGGGATGGCGGATATAACCGTCCGAAACGGAAAATTGGTAAATACTTTCAGCAAAGACGGTTCGGATATGAACCATACATATGCCAGCACTCTGGAAATTGACGGCGGAACGGTAACTTTAGAACGTGTGGAATTGACCGCCGGCCACGGATTTGAAGGCGCCCGTTCCTATGCAGCTTATATTTTCAGCGGAAGCCTTACGGTAGTCGACAGCACCTTTATAGGCGCGCTCGTCGTGGGTGATATATGGGGAACGCATCCTTCGGCGAAAATCACGATGTTGTTATGTGGATAGCCTTACTGTTCATAAGCAGCGAAGTTATGACGGGAATGGGTGCCGCTAAGAAAAGCAAAAAGAAAAAATAATTTCGGGCATTTAAGGCGGTAACCGTAAAATTAACACAGGACATTCGGCTAAGCCGAATGTCCTGTGTTTGAGCGTGTCGAAAAAGTCGACACGCTCCCCTACGGGAATGCCGCTCGCTCGAAAATCAAAGATTTTCGGACTGCACTCCCTACTCTT
>URGH01000118.1 GCA_900547305.1 uncultured Oscillospiraceae bacterium
ATAAAGTTTTACATAGGCGACGTGCGCGATTTACAGTCGGTTAAAAACGCTATGCACGGGGTGGACTATATTTTCCACGCGGCGGCTTTAAAGCAGGTGCCTTCCTGCGAGTTTTTCCCAATGGAGGCTGTGCGCACCAATGTTATAGGAACGGACAATGTGCTGACCGCCGCTATTGACGAGGGTGTGGAAAGCGTTATTTGTTTATCAACAGACAAAGCCGCCTACCCAATAAACGCAATGGGCATAACAAAAGCGGTTGAAGAAAAGGTTGCGGTTGCGCGCTCGCGCAATTCGGGCAAGACTAAAATTTGCTGCACCCGCTACGGCAACGTTATGTGCTCGCGCGGCTCTGTTATCCCGCTGTGGATAGACCAGATTAAAAACGGTCAGCCCATAACCATAACCGAGCCTACAATGACCCGCTTTATAATGTCCCTTGAAGAAGCGGTGGATTTGGTTCTTTTCGCATTTGAGCACGGAGAAAACGGCGACCTGCTTATACAAAAAGCCCCTGCCTGCACAATTGAAACGCAGGCAAAGGCGGTGTGCGAGTTGTTCGGCGGTAAGACAGAGGATATAAAGGTTATAGGCATACGCCACGGCGAGAAAATGTATGAGACCCTGCTCACCAATGAGGAATGTGCAAAAGCGGTGGATATGGGAGACTTCTACCGTGTTCCCGCAGATAACCGCGGGCTTAACTATGATAAATACTTCAAAGAGGGCGATGAAAAGCGCAATACCTTAACCGAGTTTAACTCACACAATACAAGAATGTTAAGCGTTGAGGAAACCAAGGCAAAGATAGCGTCGCTTAAATATATACAGGATGAGCTTAAAAAATTAAATTCATAATTTGAGGTGTTAAAGTGGACGGGCAACAAATCGGGGTAATAGCTCTTGTAAAAAGCGCCCTTATAGGCGAAAAAGCGGAAGTCTCTGAAAATTTCGACTGGGATAATGCGCTTAATACAGCAAAAAAGCACCAGATAATACCTATGCTCTATTACGGTGTGCAATATTCAGGCATTACTACGCCGACAGAGATAATGCAGTTTTTAGAACTTGCAACATATAAAAATATTGCCGTTTCGCAAAATCAGCTATATGCGCTGGAGCAGATATGCAAGGCATTTGACGAAAACGAAATCGACTATATGCCGCTTAAGGGCTCTGTACTGAAATTTGTTTATCCAAAACCGGAGCTTAGACCTATGGGCGACGCGGATATACTTATAAGGCAGGAGCAATACGAAAAAATCCGCCTTGTAATGACCGGGCTGGGCTTTAGCGAAATACTTGAAAGCGACCACGAGCTTCTTTGGAATAAAAAAGGCGTTCTGCATGTTGAACTGCATAAGCGGCTTATTCCGTCGCACAATAAAGACTATTACGAATACTATGGCGATGGCTGGCGCTTTGCGGAGCATAAAGAAAACTGCCGCTACGATATGCGGGATGAGGATAATTATATTTACCTTTTCACCCACTATGCCAAGCATTACCGCGACGGCGGAATAGGCATACGCCATATGACCGACCTATATGTTTTTGCCGCCGCACATTCAGAGCTTGATTACGGTTATATTGAAAAAGAGCTTGAAAAACTGCAATTATTTGAGTTTTACAAAAACACAAGACACACGCTTGATGTTTGGTTCGGCGGTGAAATGCCGGATAATATGTCAGATTTTATAACTGCAAAAATCTTCGGCAGCGGATCTTTCGGAACCCATAAAGACAGTGTTTTATCACAAGCATTAAAAGCCACAAAATCCGGAGAAACAGCGAGAAGCATTAAAAGCAAAAAAATTATACATGATTTGTTTTTACCGTACGAGGCTATGTGTGCTAAATATCATTTTTTAATAAAATTACCGGTTCTTTTACCGATAATGTGGATTGTCAGAGCTTTTAATGTATTACTTTTTAAACATAATAAAATTAAGAATGAACGAGAGAATAACAGTTACATAACAGATGATAGCGTCTGTCAATATCAAGATGATCTGACATATGTCGGACTTAAATTTGATTTCAAGGAGTAGCAAATGAACATACTTGTAACAGGCGCTAAAGGCTTTGTGGGCAAAAACCTAAGCGCTGCGCTTAAAAACATACGCGACGGCAAGGACAGAACGCGGAATATTAAAATAGACGAAATCTTCGAGTACGATATAGATACCGAAAAAGCCTTGCTTGACGGCTTTTGCGAGAAAGCGGATTTTGTGTTTAATCTTGCGGGCGTAAACCGACCGAAAGAAACCGCCGAGTTTATGGAAGGCAATTTCGGGTTTGCCTCTACCCTGCTCGACTCCCTTAAAAAGCACAATAATAAATGCCCCGTAATGCTGTCAAGCTCTATTCAGGCGACCCTAATAGGACGATACGACAGCGATTACGGCAGGAGCAAAAAAGCGGGGGAAGACCTGTTCTTTAAGTATTCCGAAGAAACAGGCGCAAAGGTGCTGGTTTACCGTTTTCCGAACCTGTTCGGCAAATGGTGCAGACCGAACTACAACAGTGCGGTTGCCACTTTCTGCAACAATACCGCGAACGATTTACCCATAACCGTAAACGACCGAAACACCGAGCTTGAACTCTTATACATAGACGATTTGGTTGCCGAAATGATGGACGTGCTTGAAAATAATGAGCACCACTGCGATTTTGACGGAATAAACACCGTAATTACCGAAAACGGGAAATACTGCGCCGTGCCTACCACGCACAAGGTAACCCTCGGTGAAATTGTAGATTTATTGGAGCAGTTTAAAAGTCAACCCAAAACGCTTTTAATGCCAGAAATACCGGATAATTCCTTTGCGAAAAAGCTGTATTCAACCTACCTTTCGTACTTACCGAAAGAAAAGGTCAGCTTTCCGCTTAAAATGAACATTGACGAACGCGGCAGCTTTACAGAGCTTTTAAAAACCGCAAACTGCGGACAGTTCAGCGTTAATATTTCAAAACCCGGAATTACAAAGGGTCAGCACTGGCATAATTCTAAGTGGGAATTTTTTATAGTGGTATCTGGTTACGGACTTATTGAGGAAAGAAAGATAGGCAGTGACGAGGTTTTGCGCTTTGAGGTCACGGGCGAAAAAATAGAAGCAATACATATGCTGCCGGGCTACACCCACAATATAATAAATCTTTCAAATACGGAAGACCTTGTAACCCTTATGTGGGCTAACGAACAGTTTGACCCAAGCCGCCCCGACACTTATTTTGAGAAGGTATAAAAAATGAAAATAAAAACCGATTACAGCGATATTAAATTTAAAGATAACGGTAAGCTAAAGCTCTTAATAATCGTAGGCACGCGCCCCGAAATAATAAGGCTTGCGGCGGTAATAAATAAATGCCGCGAATATTTTGACTGCATATTAGCTCATACGGGGCAAAACTACGATTACAACCTTAACGGCGTGTTTTTCAAAGATTTAAAGCTCCGTGACCCCGAGGTATATATGGACGCGGTAGGCGACGACTTAGGCGCTACCGTAGGAAATATTATAAACTGCTCGTACAAGCTTATGAACGAGATAAAGCCCGACGCGCTTTTGATTTTGGGCGATACAAACTCCTGCCTTTCGGCTATTGCGGCTAAAAGACTGCATATACCCATATTCCATATGGAAGCAGGCAACCGCTGTAAGGATGAATGTCTGCCCGAGGAGACTAACAGACGTATAGTAGATATAATATCCGACGTTAATATGGCATATTCCGAGCACGCCCGCCGCTATCTTGCCGAGTGCGGACTGCCAAAAGAGCGCACATATGTTACAGGCTCGCCTATGGCAGAGGTGCTGCACCAAAACTTAGAGGAAATAAAGCAATCCGATATTCTTAACAAACTCAATTTAGAGCCTAAAAAGTATATTTTGCTTTCGGCGCACAGAGAAGAAAATAT
>URGH01000119.1 GCA_900547305.1 uncultured Oscillospiraceae bacterium
GTGGGGAGACGTCAACGCAGTTGACAGAGGGGACCGCCGCCGTCAGCGGCTGTCGCCACAGGCGACTGAGGGGTATTTTTCTAATATCTAACATCTAATGTCTAACGTCTATCTTAGCCCACCGTAACCTTTGCAACCTTAGAGTCAACGCCGGCAATGCCGTCAACAATTATTCTTACAAAGTAATAGTATGTACCCTTTGTAAGCGTGGTAGGTATAGTAAAGGAGCTTGTGGTTGCGTTTGCCACCTTAACGGCTGATGTCTTGTTTGCGTCCTTGCAGGAGTACCACTGGTAGGTAAGCGTGCCACTGCTGGTTGCGGTAACCGAAAGCGAAGCGCTTATGCTGCCTGCTGTAACGCTCTTATCCGCCACATCAGAGCTTATGGTAATTGCGGGCGAGAGCCATGCCCAAACCGCGTCAAGACCGCTCTTGTTTACAAATACATCGTAGTAAATTCTGTAATCGAACTTGTAAGCGTCGGCGTCTATGTTCTGCTCGGGTGTGAATATTCTCATCTTTTCAGTTTTCTTTACAAGATGCGCGCCGCTCTTGGGGCATACAAGCATATATACCTCGCGTGCGTTCGCCTGCGGGGTAAAGCCGCCTGCGTTTGCCGCGTTAAAGGTGTAGGCGGTCTTCATACGCTCTGAAACTACCGGTATAATAGCCACGCCATTTATAGATTTTACTTTAAGAGTGATTTCCCCCTGCTTAAAGTCGGAAACGGTTATCATACGCGAAATTTCGCTTGAGTTTTGCAGCGCGGCGTACATATAGCTGTCAACAAAGGCAACAAGCTCTTCGTCGTAGCCTACTACCGACTGAACCTCGTTTATCAGCTTGCAAAGTGCGTCGTAGGGCTTTGTTTTGTCGCCGTTAACAAGGTTAGAGCGCGTAGCGGCAAGACCCGCCAGCTTTGAAATAACGTATGCGTCGCACTCGGGCACAACCTTTGTGCGAACGTATTCGCCCAGAATCTTGCCCGCAAGGTTTGCAATGCCTGTTTCGCTCATATCCTCGCGGTCTATCTGCAGCGAGCGAGCGCGATCCATAGACATGGTGTAAGAGGTGTTAGCTACGGTTATAGCGCCTTTGGTAAAGCCTGTGTCGCGGTCGTAATCGGCAAGCCCCTGAAAATCAACATCGGGTATAATTACGGTCTTAGCGCCTACGAATTTGGTTGCAAGCGCGTTATCGGCAAAAAAGCCGGTTGCGCTTTTCTGTGCAAAGAGCTTATCAAGCTCGGTTGAATATCTGGTTGCGTTTTCTATTGAATTGAATGACATAATAATTTTTCTCCTTTTTTATCTCCAAAGACCCTTTAAAAATTCTGCGGTCTCCGGGTTAATTCCGCCCTTTCGGTCGGTAAGCGAGCCGAGACTTAAATTCTCGGCGTTTTTCTGTTTAAGGGCAGCGGTTTTCGCTTCCCTTTCCTCTGCATGCCGGTAGCGTAAATACTCGTCAAGCAATTTTGTGCCGCGCAGCTCCGCATTTTCCACTACCGCGGCGGGCAGGTCGGCAATGCTTTTTATTTCGGGGAATTCCGCGTTAAGCTCCTTAAAGCCGTCGCTTTCTTCCCCGCCTGATTCAAGCTGCATAACGTAGCTTGCCATTTCCCCGTTTCCGCCGCATTTATCGGTCAGCTCCTGCAGGCGGCTTTCTTCGTTTTGCTTTTTGAGCGCCGCTATATATTCGGAAACACTGTGGCCCGCTTTCGCGGCAATGTTTTTCAGCGCCTCATAATCGTCGGCTATCGCCTCAAATTTAAGCCCCTTTTGAGCTAAGCGCGCCGCGTCTTCAAGCCCTAAATTTTTTATTTCCTTATTGAATTTTACAGGAACGAACACTTCTTTTTCGGCTTCGGGTGTGGTGTCCGGTGCAGCCGACGTTTCTTCTTTCTCCGCCGCATTTGGTTGTGCGGCGTTTTCAAAACCAACGTTTTCCAAATTTATTCTTCCTTTCTTTTTTACGGGCGGTTGCTGTCTTCTTCCTGCTCGGTACCGTCGTAGGAAAGAAAATTAGCATATTCCCGCCGAAGCCTTAAAAGCTCCTCATCCTCTTTTTTTGCCGTTACAGTTTTCGGCTTTTGGGTCGGTACTGTGCTTACCCCGGTTAAAAAACCTAAAGCAAACGCAGCCAACACAGCTAAAAACATAATGAACACTGTCATACGTCCCATCCTCCGTTCATATCGGCTCCGCCTATTTCCGCCGTGCGGTAAACAGGTTTTTCTTCCTTTCTCGGGTGAAAATGCTTTACATCCTCAAACGCATAGCGCAAAGCGTCGCATAGGTGGTTGTCGCTGTCCTTCGGCAGCCTTTGCCCCCGCTCGTTTGTGCGGTCGTCATATACGTAAGACGATAATTCCCGTATCATATTAACGCAATCGGGGTGCACCGTTATGCGGTATTCGCTTATTGCGGCTATGCCGTTTAAAATGCTGTCGCGCCCCTTAACCGACGGCACTATGCGCGTTATTCCCAGCCGCCTTAAATCGTCGTTGGATTTCGGCTCTGCACAGTCGGCGCGTATGCGCTCCTTTGCGTAGCCCAGCTTTTTAATTTCATCGGCAATATCGCTGTTGAGCATGCGCGTTCTGCAAAACTCGCAAAAAATGTAAAGCTCCTTAGTCTCGGGGTTAGCGGCAAAGCCTACAAAGCCCGTCGGGTCGTTTGAGTACCCGTAGTCAAGCCCGAAAAAGTTTTTCCAGCGAAAGCGCTCGTTTTCGGGAATTTTCTTTTTCCCTACCAACCAGTTTTCATAAACCAGCCCCTCCGAAATGCCCCAGTTTCCAAGCCCCGCCACCTCGTATTTCCTGCGATTGGTTTTCTTCATACGCTCAAAAACCTTTCTGTCGGTATCGTCAAGAAATTCGTTTATAAGGTAGTTGGTGGAAAAGCAGGCAACATCGGGGCTGTCACCGTCGAAAAAACGCTTTTTAAGCCAGTGCGTGCCGCTCCACGGGTTAAAAGTAAGCGTTGTCTGCTTGTAAAGTGGCGGCTCTGTTACGCCGCGCGGAACCGATAAATCAAGCTTATCAAAGTCCGCCTCGTGCGCAATTTCAAACGCCTCCTCAATCCAAACAAAGTTTAAAAACCCGCTCGGCACGGTGGCAGAAGCCAATTTCAGAACATCGTCAAATCCTCTGAAAATTATTTTCTGCCCCGTCGGCTCAAAAACCATTTCCATTGGAGACACGGTGTTGCGCCATAGGTGCGTAACCCCTAGCCTTTCCTGCGCCCATTTAAGCTGGGCGAATGTGGAGTCACGGTGAGTATTCATAACCTGGCGAACTACAAGCAGGTTACTGCCCGGGTATTTCATAAGCCTGTAAATAAAATTAAGTGCCGTTGTGGCTGATTTTTTTGAACCCTTGCCGCCCTTTAATACCCTGTAACGCTTGTCGCAGCTCCAGTATTCGTCGTACCCGCCGCCGATAATTTCCGATAATTTAATTTCCGATATCGTCTATTATCACCACCGCTCTGCCGCTTTCCTTTTTTTCGGTCTCTTTTTCGCTGATAATTGAACGAAGCTCCTTTATAGCCGAAAGATCCCCTCCTGCCGCTTTCTTATAAAGCGCAATCATAACCGCGGTTTTTCTTGTCGGGTCTTTAATGTTGAACCCCTCGTCTTTAAGCGACTCTGCCTCCGCATCCGATAGCCTTTCATTAAGCAGCGACTTCATGGTTTTATAAAGTAACTTGTCATTTTCTTTCACAGCGTTTCCCTCCCGGCAACGCCATAATATACCAAAACAAAACCGCCATTCACCGACATGGATAAAAAAAGCAAAAGAAGGGAGCCTTGGGTTTGTGCAGACCGTTGGCTCCCTTGTGTAAAGGGTGCGGGTGTCCGGTGGACACCTCTGCGAAGCAGAAG
>URGH01000120.1 GCA_900547305.1 uncultured Oscillospiraceae bacterium
GAGGCGGTGCATACCGCCGTACCCGTTGCGGTTATAAGCGGAATATTTTTAACGGTTATAGGCGTTCTTTTTTCAAGAAATTTTCTTGAGCTTATGGGAACGCCCGACGGCAAGCTTTTAAGGCTTGCGTCGGTTTATATGCAGATTTATTTTGCGGGTATGACCTTCAGCATGCTTTATAACTTCGGCTCGGCAATTCTCCGCGCCGCGGGGGATACGCGCTCACCGCTTATTTTCCTGACAATAGCGGGCGTGCTTAACGTTATACTTAATGTTGTTTTTGTGGCGCTTTTAAAGCTCGATGTTGCGGGCGTTGCGCTTGCAACCTCTATTTCGCAGGCGGTTTCGGCAATTTTGGTTTTGCTGGCGCTTATGAAACGGCAGGACGCGTGCCGCTTTGAGTTTAAAAAAATGCATATTTATAAAAACTCACTGCTCAGAATGGTGAAAATAGGCGTTCCCGCAGGGCTGCAGGGCTCGCTTTTCTCAATATCCAACGTACTTATTCAGTCTTCGGTAAACTCGTTCGGCGCGGCGCATATGTCGGGCAGCGCGGCGGCTTCAAGTATTGAGGGCTTCTGCTATGTTACAATGAACTCCTTCCACCAAACGGCGCTGAATTTCTGCGGGCAGAACTACGGCGCGGGCGATTTCAAGCGTGTAAAGCGCATAACCTGGGTCTGCCTTATGACCGTTGCGGTGGCGGGCTTTGTTGTGGGAAATCTTTCATACATTTTCGGCAGAGAATTGCTTAAAATATATATTACCGACTCTCCCGAGGCTATAAATTACGGTATGGAGCGCCTAAAATTTATGGTTGTGCCGTATTTCCTCTGCGGTATAATGGATACTACCACCGGTTCAATGCGCGGTATAGGCTCGTCCGTAATTCCTATGGTAATAACGGTTGTCGGGGTTTGCGTTATGCGCATTGTGTGGATATACACCGTTTTTGCGCTGCCGCAGTATCACACGTTTTCGGGGCTGTTTATTTCTTACCCGATTTCGTGGCTGCTTACCTTCGCCGCGCTTTTCATTTCGTTTACTGTTGTAATGCGGCGCAAGGAGAAAAAAGCAAATAATCTTATAGGAGCTGTTCAGTGAAAAAAATATCGGCTGTTTTAGCAATACTGCTTTTGCTGTGCGCTTTTCGCGTATCGGCTGAGGGCGCTACGGCGCGGAAATTAACCCTTTCGGGGCTTGATAAAAAGCTCACCGACGGCAGTTACCTTACCTCTGCCGATTGCGGCGAGATAAAAATATCCGCCGACGGCGAAATTTCATCGCTTTATATTATATTTCACAGCAAGGCGCAGGAATTTAAAGTAAAATCGGGCGAGAAGACGAAAACCGTTAAAACCGATTTTCTTCATACCCTTACAGATGTTTCGGAACTTAAAAGCAATGAACTGACTGTAGATTTCGGCAGCGCGAAAATCAGCGATGTTTACGCCTTTTCAGCCGGCACATTGCCGGATTTCGTGCAGAATTGGGAAAAGCCGCTCCAACGGGCGGATATACTGCTTAATTCCTCCCATTCCGATGACGACCAGCTTTTCTTTGCTGGACTTTTGCCGTATTACGCGGCGCGCGGCTGCGATATTCAGGTGGTGTATTATACAGACCATAAAAACGAACCCCGCCGCCGTCACGAGCTTTTAAACGGGCTGTGGACGGTGGGTATAAAATACTACCCGGTTATAAATAATTTTCCCGATTATTATTCGGAATCGCTTGAGGGCGCGCTTAAAACCATTGCAACCGAGGGCTTTACCGAAAACGACGCACTGGGCGTTCAGGTTGAGCTGCTGCGCAGGTTTAAGCCGCAGGTCGTAGTAAGCCACGATTTTAAGGGCGAATACGGTCACGGTATGCACATTTTAAATGCGGCTATGCTGAAAAAAGCGGTGGAAATTTCAGGGGATGATAAAAGCTTTCCCGAAACTGCCGAAAAATACGGCGTATATACCCCGAAAAAACTTTATGTGCATTTGTATAATGAAAATAAAATAGTAATGGATTATGACACGCCAAGCGAGTTTTTCGGCGGAAAAACTCCGTTTGAAATGTCAAAGCTCGGTTTTTTGGAGCATAAATCGCAGCAGGGGACATGGTTTAAAAAATGGATGTTCGGCAAAAACGGCGAAATTACCAAAGCCTCGCAAATTAAAAAATATTCGCCCTGCGAATACGGGCTTTATTTTACGAGCGTGGGTGCGGACGTGCAAAAAAACGATATGCTTGAAAACATAACCCTTTACTCCGAACAGGAGCGAATACAAGCGGAGGAAGAAGCGGAAAAACAGCGCCTTGAGGAAAAGAAAAAGGCGGAGGAAAAGGCTAAAGCCGAGGCGGAAAGAAAAGCACGGAAAGCAAAAAAACGCAAAATAACAATCGCCGCCATAGCTGCACCCATAGCCTTATTTGTTATATTTATTATTGCAATAAATATCGCGGCAAGGCGCAAAGCCGCAAAACGCAGAAAAATGCGGGGAAAAAGATGAATATTGTAAAACAGGATATATGGCAATATTTAAAAACAACCAAAAAGCCCGTTGTGCTTTACGGTATGGGCAACGGTGCCGATAAAATTATAAAAGCGCTTAAAAGTGTTTCGATAAAGCCGTCGGGTGTGTTCGCAACCGACGGCTTTGTGCGGGATAAGCTGTTTCACGGCATGCGCCTTACTTCATACTCCGCGCTTAAAGAGCAATTCAGCGATATGACGGTGCTTTTGTGCTTCGGCTCATCAAGACCCGAGGTGCTGGAGAATATAAAACGGATATCAGCGGAGCAGGAGCTTTTGGCGCCCGATGTTCCCGTGTATGGCGGGGGACTTTTTAATTCAGAGTATGTTACACGCAACAGGGAGCGGCTTTTGTGGGTATATTCACATCTTGCGGATGATAAATCGCGCGAGACCTTTGAAAATACGGTAAATTTCAAGCTGAGCGGAAAGACGGAATATCTGTACCGCTGCGAAGTGCCGCCGGAAGAGCCGTACAACAGCTTTTTGACGCTCGGCAAGGCGGAAAGCTACTTTGACCTTGGCGCATACAACGGCGATACGGCGCTTGAATTTGCCGCACGGGTTAAAGAATATAAAAGCATAACAGCGGCAGAGCCTGATAAAAAGAGCTTTAAAAAGCTGACCGCTAATACCGCTTATCTTGAAAATATAACGCTTATAAACGCCATTGTGGGCGAAAAAAGCGGCAATGCGGAATTTTCGGCGCATAAGGGGCGCGGCTCGGGTGTCGGCGCGGGGGAGGAATGCCGAATGATTTCGGTTGACGCCCTGAACGGCGATTTTTCCTTTATAAAGGCGGATGTTGAGGGCGGCGAGGTACAGATGATAAAGGGCGCCGAAAACACAATTTTGCGCTGCCGCCCAAAAATGCAGATAGCCTGCTACCACCGAACGGGCGACCTTACGGATATACCGCAGGCGGTTTGTAATATAAGGAACGATTACCGCATTTATATGCGGCATTTTCCGGGTCTGCCCGCATGGGATATAAATTATTATTTCGTTTAAAGCATGTTGGCGGAATAGATATTAGGCATTAGACAGTAGACATTAGATAAATACCCCTCAGTCACTAACGGCGCCAGCCGCTGACAGCGGCGGTCCCCTCTGTCAACTGCGTTGACGTCTCCCCACACCGTGGGGAGCAAC
>URGH01000121.1 GCA_900547305.1 uncultured Oscillospiraceae bacterium
CGCCTCGGTCGGTGCTTCTGCTTCGCAGAGGTGTCCGCCGGACACCCGCACCCTTTACACAAGGGAGCCAATTTTGTAGCCCATAGGCTCCCTTCTTTTTGACGTAAGTCAAAACAGCGGGGTGCCCTTTTATACAAATTCATTCATATTGCCGTCGTACAGCATATAACGCACAGTCGTAAAATATGTAGGCGGCGTTTTTGTTTGCTCAAAAAACGCGCTCATAATAAGCGAGGGGTTAAGGCTGCCGTTGTTCCCCGCCGCCAAAATAAATTGCGCGGTGTTGCCTTTAAACTCAAAGGATTTTATGTTTGGTATAATATCAAAATCCTTTGTGCCGCCGCGTTTATCACGCTTTTGGCAAATAACGCTTTCCTGTGATAAAAATTTTTCAAGCGCGGGGAAAATTTCGCCGCTGTCAAATTGCAGGCGGTAGCCCGCAAAGCAAATATCCTTTGTGGGAAAACAGGGCTCTGCCGCGCGGAAAAACTCAATACCGGGAACCGATACGCCGTTAAGCCTTTGGGGCAAGGTATCAAACGGGTAATTATCGTCTGTTAAGCGTATGTCAATTATCTCATACAGCCCCTCAAAGCCTAATGATAGCGGCACGGCGTAGTTAATATAAATACGCTGATTAAAGCCCTCGGTGTACCACACGGGAATATCCGCCCGCATAATAATGCGGCTCATAAGGCGGTTCATATCAAGGTGAGAGACGAACTTCATTCGGTCGGTTTTGGTGTAAAAAATTCTAACGTTTTTCAAAGCAGACGCCCTCCCCATAGCGCGCGGCGCCGCACGCCGAGCATTTTTCGCGGCAGTTGGGCGTGGTAACGCCCGCGTGAGATGCCTTGTTTTCGGATATTAAAAAGCTCTTTGAAACGCCGTAATCAAGGTGCTCCCACGGCATAATTTCATCATATGCGCGTCGGCGGGATGTATAAAAATCGGGGTCAATACCACATTCCTTAAAGGTTTCAAGCCACTTTTCAAGGCTGAAATATTCCGTCCAGCTATCGAACTTGCAGCCCTTTTTAAACGCCGTCTCAATAACTGCGGATAACCGCCTGTCCCCTCGGGCTAAAACGCCCTCCATATAGCTTGTTGCCGAATCGTGCCAGCTTATGTTTACCTTGCGGTTTTTATTGCAGTTACGCAGGTAATACTGACGGCGCTCGGTTTCCTCTTTGGAAATTTGCGGCTCAAACTGAAAGGGCGTAAAGGGCTTGGGCACAAAGGTGGAAACGCTTATTGAAACCGAAACGGGCTTGCCCTTGGGTTTGTTTTCTTGGCGGTAATAAAGGTCTACTATTTTCTGCCCCAGTGCCGCAATGCCCTCTAAATCCGCGTCGGTCTCTGTGGGCAGCCCCAGCATAAAATATAGCTTTACCGCCGTATAGCCGCCCTCAAAGGCGGTAAGGCAGGTGCGGAAGATTTCATCCTCGGTCACGTTTTTATTTATAACGTCGCGCAGCCTTTGCGTGCCCGCCTCGGGCGCAAAGGTAAGCCCGCTTTTTCTTATGTGGTTGGTCTTCTGCAAAAGCTCCTTTGAAAAATTATCAATTCTCAGCGACGGCAGCGAAAGGCTTATGTGCTTAGGCTCTGTCCATTCAAGCATTTTTTCGAGCATAGGCTCTAATTTTGTGTAGTCGCTGGTGCTGAGCGATGAAATTGAAATTTCATCATACCCCGTGTTTTCGCAGGTAGCCTTTGCCTGTGCGTTTATAACGTCCACGCTTTTTTCGCGCACGGGGCGGCAAATAAAGCCCGCCTGACAAAATCGGCAGCCGCGAATACACCCGCGGAAAATTTCCTGCACGGCGCGGTCGTGTATAACCTCAATAAAGGGAACAACAGGCTTTGCGGGGAAATAGCAGGTGTCAAGGTCGTTTATAATTCTCTTGCGTATTTTGGCGGGTGCGCCGTCAAGCGGGGTTATCGCCTTTACGGTGCCGTCGGCATTATAGCTTATATCATAAAGCGAGGGAACATATACCCCCTCAATTTGGGCTGCGGCGCGCAAAAATTCACGTTTGCCTTTGCCCTGCTTTTTATACTCCTTGTAAAGGTCTATAACCTCCAAGTCAACCTCTTCACCCTCGCCCAAAAAGAATAGGTCGAAAAAGTCGGCTATCGGCTCTGCGTTGCTGCAGCAGGGTCCGCCCGCCACCACAAGGGGAGAAAGCTCTGTGCGGTCGGCGGCGCGCAGCGGCACGCCTGCGAGGTCGAGCATATTTAAAATATTGGTGTAGGACATTTCATATTGCAGCGTAAAGCCTATAAAATCGAAATCGCGTATGCTGTCGCGGCTTTCAAGCCCGAAAAGCGGAATGTTTTTTTCACGCATAAGCGCTTCAAAATCCTCGCATGGAGCAAAAACGCGCTCGCACCAAATATCTTCGCGCTCGTTAAACTGGGAATAGAGTATTTTTATTCCCAAGTGCGACATTCCTATTTCGTATGTATCGGGAAAGCAGAAGGCAAACCGTACATCCACCTTGTTTTTGTCCTTCACAACGCTGTTTATCTCGCCGCCCGAGTATCTGCCCGGTTTTTGCACCGAAAGCAGCAGTCTTTCAAATTCTTTATCTTCCATTTTTATCTCCGTTTTTTTTGATACATCTATTTTACAATACTTCCGCAATTTTTACAACTACATTTTAATTATACTTATAACAATAAGGTAAAGCGCCGTTATAAAAAGCGATATATTCACTTTGCCGTGAAAGCAGAGGTAAACTGCGGCGAAAAGCACCAAAGCTGCAAGCGATAAGTTTATTATACGCATTATAAGCGCTGCCTTTTCGGGAGCTTTGCGGCGGGTAAGCAGCGAAAAAAGCACCGTTCCGCCGTCAAGCCCAGTTACGGGCAGCATATTGAAAGCGAAAATCAAAAGGTTTATAAGCGCGCACACAAGCACAGGGTCGTTTTTGTAGGCGAGAAAATTAAACCAAAGCGTGAAAAAAAGCACTAAATTAACCGCGGGACCCGCAAGCGCTACGGCAATTTCCTTTTTGCGCGAGCAGCCGAACGCGGTGGTTATTTCCACCGCCGCAGGCACAAGGCGTACGCGTTTAGGCGAGCAATCGAGTATCCACATAGCGAGTAAATGCCCGCCTTCGTGCATTACAACCGCAAAAATAAGGGGCAGGGCATAGCCCGTCCTGTCAAACGCGAGCATTGCGGTAATAACGGCGGAAAACAGAAAGGATACATAAAATTCCGTTCCCAAAAGCTTAAACCTCAACTATGTCACCGCCCGCCGTTTCAATTACTTCCTTTATGTCGGTTTCAGCGCAAAGGGACGCGCCGTACCACTTCTTAACCTCGGCGTAGTAATCCTTAAAAAAATATTTAAGCGCCGTCAGGGTAAGTAAAAATATTAAAACTACCGCCGCCTCGGCAATTATAATGCCTGCAAAGCCCGTTGTATTTATACGCCCGTTTTCTTCCATTTTTCCCACTCTCCTATTAATATATATCGGGAAAAGCGGAAAATAATTCTATATTTATTTATATAACCTCAGTCTGTCGATAAACCCCAAAATTTAATTTTGCGGCGGGCACGCCGCATTTTTTGTTTTTCCGCTGACATGCGCAGTGGAAAAACACCTTGTAAGCGAAAAACCGCTTAATAAGCGGTTTTTCAAGGACACTGGGGTGGTATTGGCGGGG
>URGH01000122.1 GCA_900547305.1 uncultured Oscillospiraceae bacterium
TATTTTCAAGAAAATACCGTATGCACATAGCCGACAGAGTAGGCGGCGGTGATGCGTTTGCCGCGGGGATTATATATTCGCTTTTAAAACAAAAAGCTCCGCAGGAGACGGTGGAGTTTGCCACTGCAGCGGCAGTATTAAAGCACTCGGTCGAGGGTGATTTTAACCGCGTTACGGTATCCGAAGTGGAAAGCCTTGCCGGCGGTGACGGCTCCGGTAGGGTGCTAAGGTAAATAAAAGTATTTTTTAGTGTAAATCAGATACCTAACAATATATTAAAACGGGAGATAAATATATGTTAAATCCGGCAGAAAACAGAAAACGCGTGCTTGTGACAGGCTCTTCCCGCGGCATAGGCAGAGCAATAGCAATAAGGCTTGCAAAGGACGGCTATGAGGTGATAGTCCACTGCGCGGGAAACACCGAAAAAGCAGAAGAAACAAAGCGGATAATTGAGCAAAACGGCGGCAAAGCCGAGGTTATTAAGGCTAACCTTTGCAACACGGCGGAAACCGCGCGTTTAGCCGAAAAAATTGGGAATATAGACGCGCTTGTGCTTAACGCCTCGCTACAGTACAGAAATCACTGGGACGAAATACCGCTCAGTGAGGTTTATGAGCAATTAAACTGCAATTTTGTTTCGTCCTTAATGCTTATACAGGCGGCGGTGCCTAATATGAAGAAAAAGAGCTGGGGCAGAGTTGTAACCGTAGGGTCTGTGCAGGAGGCAAAGCCTCACCCCGATATGCTTATATACTCCGCAAGCAAGGCGGCGCAGACCAATATGGTAAAATCGCTGTCGCTCCAGTTAGCACCGTTCGGTATAACGGTCAACAATATGGCGCCCGGCGTTATTTATACCGACCGAAATGTTGAGGCGCTCTCCAACCCCGAATACGCGAAAAAGGTTACAAATTCTATTCCCGCAGGCTTTTACGGAACACCCGATGACTGCGCGGGCACGGTAAGCCTTTTATGCTCGGACGAGGGGCGGTATATAACGGGTCAGAGCATTTATGTTGACGGAGGGAAAAGCGTACAATGAAAATACGGTTTTTAGGGCAAAGCGGATATGTTTTAAAAAGTGGCAATACCGAAATTATAACATACCCAATCATTACGATATGTTTCTGTCCAACTCCGAAGATCCGTTTTTGTTTTCAAAAAATATTAAGGGGGCTTGTTATGGAGTTTAAAAAAGAGTATCTGTTTTTATAACATTTGTGATGTCAAAAGCTTAAAATACAGTTTGTAACCGTTTTGTTTGAAAATCACAAAGTATAGCTGATAAAAAGCGTCAATCAGAGCCGTTATAATGTATCAGTCTTCAAAAAAGGTGCATTTATTCGGTGCAATGTTACTAAAATATATGCACTTTTATTTTCAAATAATGTGTTATAATTATTAAGTAGTTCCTGTAACAATCCAATCTTTAAGGCTTATAAAAGTTAGGAGTATGATTATGAATAAGAAAATTATCAGATTATTGTCGCTTATACTTGCGGTATTCCTGTGCTTATCCGCAGTCGGCTGCGGCAAAGGCAAAGAAGTTGACAATACAGCCTCCGACAACGGCGGGGAGCTTGATATGGCAGATCTCGACGACATTGACATTTCCCTTGACGGTACGGTTTCCGACGACGGAACATCAGGCGGCTCCGGCGGCAGCAAAAATACGGTGAAAGAAATTGACGCAAAGGACAGACTTTCGGTATTTGGTAACATACCTAAAAAGCTGAGGGGAACAAGCGTCACCTTCGCTCATTGGGGAGATGAAGGCGGCGAGGAATATGTTAAGGTCGCAAAGGAATTCACAAAGCTTACCGGCATTAACGTTAAGTGGGAGCTTTACAGCGAACGTACGTACGCTGCAGACATTGCAATTAAGGTTGCTTCGAATAAGGGTCCTGACATTATAGTGCTCTGCGATTCGATTCCTCAAATATTTAAGGTTGCACAGCCTCTTACCTCAATATTTGATATAAATGACGGCTTCTGGGATCCCAGAGTAACCAAGGCAACCTCTTTTAACGGCAAGGCTTATTTCGTAAACTCCTATTATTCGCCTTATGCGCCTACAACTCCGATTGTAGTTTACAACAAAAAGATATTCAACGATAACGGACTTACATCACCTGTGGATTATATAAATCAGAATAATTGGACATGGGAGACCTTTAAGCAATGTATGCTTGACGCTAAAAAGCTTGGCTTCTACGGCGGTGTTTTAGATCCGCGAGATATGGCGCTTACCATGGGACCTGTATTTATGACCTATAATTCTTCAACGAGCCGTGTTGAAAGAGTAAAAAACAACGACGCTATCCTTAAATCCATGAAATTCTTTGCAGAATGCAAAGCAGAGGGTCTTGTAGGTAACTACTATATAGCACAATGGCCGGCAGGCAATATTGCAATGCTTACAACCGACCACTATGCGCTTAAACGCAACGGTTACTTAAAGGATATGAAAGCAAGCGATTACGGCGCAGTAAAAATGCCTACCTCATACGGCGGCGTACCCTGCAACTATTCAGGCTCCTCTTGCCGTGCATACGGTATTGCACAGAAGGCAAAGAATGTTGAGGGAGCATATTATTTTCTGCGTTACTTCCTTGATGTTGATAACTGCAACAATGCAACAAATATCTTCGGAAACAAAGAAATGCAGAAGTTCTATACACAGGAAGTTTTAGCAAATTACAAAAATCAAAATTATAATATGAGTATTTTAAAGGGTCCGCTTTTACTCGTAAATCATGAATGGCCGCACACCGACAGCTTTAAGGAGCTGTACAGTTCTTCCTCTGAGCAAATGGCGGTTGCTCTTTCAAAGGTTGATAACGTATTTGACGGCGCGGTTACAGAATCAAATAAAGTGCTTGACAGTTTAAAATAAATTATTGTTCAATATGATTTGGAACAAAGCCTTAGAATCTGCGTTTCTTTATAGCTTTGCCCTATTCGGCTTAATTTCGCTTACGGTTTTCTTTCCTTTGCGGAATATTCGAAATACGACTGTTTTGTGTTTATTTGAAAAACTGATAATTATAACAAAACTCTCTATTATACAAAGGAGGAAAGTGGTTTGAAAAGACTATTATCAGCATTATCAGCAAGTGTGTTACTTGTAACAGCGATTATTTCAACCCCGTTTGCTGCGGCTGTAAATAACAACCCTACCGCAGCCGACAGAGTGATCGATTTGTCAAAATCGCAGTTACTGATTACCAGTGACAACACTGCTATGACATACGATACCGAGGGCGGAATATTAAAGCTTTCTGCACAACAGTGGTATTGGGATAATAAACCCATACGTGCGGTCGGCAGTAAATCAACTTGGTGTAAAGAGATAGGCTTAAAATATGAGGACGGCGCCTTAGCACAGCTCGAAAGCGGCAAGAAGTATGCGGTAACATTGAATTACACGTTTGTTAATAATAATGGGAACAGCCAAGACGCACGCAATCTGCCGCAGATTGCCATCGGTTATGACGGTAACGGCACATCAACCTCTAAGGGTGCGTTTTATGTAGCCGACG
>URGH01000123.1 GCA_900547305.1 uncultured Oscillospiraceae bacterium
GCAACATATGCCACCAGGTATTCGGCAAATGGAACGGCACCATGACCCTCGACGACGGCACCGTGATAGAGATAAAAGATATGGTCGCCTTCTGCGAGAATTCGGATAATATGTGGTAAAATTTTACGGGGCATTCGGTTGAATGCCCCGTTATTCTTTTGCCTGTCAACGGTCACTGGGAATGGTGAGAAATATATCAGACAGCTTACAAAACACAGCGAATATGTTACAAACGATTACAATATAGTTACAATATTGAAATATAACTTTACTTTTGGTCGGCAATTTGCTATCATTCAAGCGTGAAATGCAGTGAATACGGCGGTAGTTCCGATTCGTCACATTACACAAAAAACAGACCGAATTTTCTATGTTTCTCTCGTGTTGTTTTTATGGCTCCGAAAAGACTGTATTCATGAAGGGCAGAAGGGGAGATGAGCCCTTTTGCGGCGAAAGTCAAAAATGCTTGCTTGTGAAAGGAGGAAGAGCGGGCGACGGGCGCACCTTCATTAAAAAGTGAAAGGAGTCTGAAATTGGTAAGAGAGAGAATGAAAAAGGCGGTTTTACTGTGCATCAGCTTCCTTGCGGCGGTAAGCGTTGCGTTAGCTGCGTTTATTGCTCAAATGCCGGCTTCGGCGATAAGCGAGAAAGACGTTAAAAACGATTTCGGCATTTTGGTCGGGCAATCAAAAAAGCTCGTGTTCGATGACGGAAGCACAGGCAAGGTAAAATGGTCGTCAAGTAACGAAAAAGTTATAACTTGTGACAGGAACGGTAAAATCGAAGGCATTTCAGAGGGTTCGGCAGTGATAACTGCCGTGCAAGGAGAAAAAACGCAGAGGGTTACTTACTATTGCGCCAAAAAGCTGAAAGATCCCGAGTCTGCATACCCCGATCATTGGTTGGCGCTTATTTGCAGTTCGCCGAGCGTATTCGGAGTTAAAAGCCTGCATATCAGTCTGCCGTTCATGTCTAACCGTACGTCCTACAATATCATAGGAACATATGATGAGTGGTTTTATGTTTCCTATAATAAAGGCGGACAAACGGTTCGTGCATTTATGCTCCAATACGCATTCTCGGGCGGCGGAGAATTCAAAAGACTGTCAAGAAGCTGCCTTGATGCGTTTTGCGGTGAGTACAACGAGAATTACAATGTTACTACCGATTACAAGGGCAAAGTGGTATGGCGTGTGGCGGATCCGAGTATAGCCCGATATAATGAAGAGACTGGCAACGTTTACGGGCTAAAGCCCGGAGTAACAACGATATCTGCAACCGCCAACGGTAAAACGCTGACCTGCGTTGTAAGGGTCATATATCATTGGAAGAAAAGCTGGCAGACAAAGCTCATAAGCAGCGGAGACTTTTATGTCAACTCCAAAGACGGGCTTGTCAAGGAGGCAGTGCTTGCAAAAGGCGCATCTTATTTTATTTGCGGAGATATGGGAACGCAGGATAAAGACGGATGGGTCTACGGCAGCACGAAGGTCAATTCAAAAGAGCGGTGGGGATATATAAAAATCAACGCCGTTTCGCAGAAAGGAACCGTATCGCAGTACCGTGGGCTTAACTGGCTGTGGCCGGTGAAAAAGAAATCGGGCGGCAATTCGCCCACGTATATCAGTTCACCCTACGGAAAAAGAGACACAAAACCGGCAATGCACAAAGGGATGGATATAACAACCGGTGTTTCTGGCGAAATAAACGGATATGAGGTTGTAGCTGTAATGGACGGTACGGTCAAAAAGGTATATACTGAACCTACCAAAGATTACGGATACGCCGTCGCAATAGAAAGTAGTTACAAGGATCCGATCAGTGGTAAACCAATAGTGGCAATATATATGCATTTGAAATACGAACCGGAATTGGATGTGGGCTCGCCAATAAAGAAGGGGAGCAAAGTTGGCAATGTCGGAAATACAACAAATTACTCCGGCATGGGCTACCATCTTCATTTTGAGGCAAATAACCGAGGCGCAGCCATTGGCGATAAAGGACGACAACACTATCGAGAACTGATAAATCCGCTTTTCTTTTATGACCTTGATGCAACAGGCGGCAAAATAAATCCAAATTCCGATGCGGTCAAGAAATATTACGGCGCATATTGGTATGGGTACGATTGATTTATTTTATCAAATAAACATATAAGGAGATAATTATTAATGAATATAATCAAAAAACTACTTGCAATGCTGTTAATAATCTGCACGTTGCTTGGTGTTGCTGCCTGCGGCAAGGAGATTAACAACGATGAAACTCAAGGTCAGAGCGTTACCGAGATATCTCGGGTTGCTGAGAGTTTGACCGGCGAGGTGCTCTCGACTGCCGTTGCCGGTGACGATATAGGCGGAGGTACACCGGGGCTTTTGAAATACAGAAGCATATTCTATTCCGTGTCATATCCTTTTTCACTTATTGTAGCAGAGCCCGCTTATCTGCGGTGGAAATATTCATTTTCCAGAAAGCAAAAGTGTGAGGACTCTGAAAGAATGCGGATGTCATGCTTTATTGATGATTTTGGTATAACCCGTGAGGAATTCGATAAGGCAAACTATGCATGGGCGGTAATAATTAGAGATCGCTTCAAGGATACGCCAATGCTTGAGCCGAAAGACTACTCAAATCAGGAAACTTCTGAAGTCTACAATGCCGATATAATCTATTCCTTTGACGACGCTAAGATAAAGGACTATTACCTTTGCGGAGGTTACCCATACTGTACTTCGACGGATTATGATGAAGCGCTTGCGAGCGGTGAATACAAAACCCGCACCACTAAGTGGGTGGACGTTGATGAATTCAAGAAAGAGATCATATCAAAATACGGCACTACGGAGTATGAACCGAGACCGATGGAGAAAAAAGAATTCAGAGCAAGCTACTATGATGTTACGGAACCGTTCCAAGCTTTGGTTTCCGATGAGAAATATGAGGCGTGGCGCAAGGAAATATATGCTAATGGTCACGACGGTTTGGAAGAGATGGCGATGGTTTCTTTCGTAAAGCACTTCAACATTTCACGGGAAGATTTTGACAGGGCAAATAAAGATTGGGCAGAAATAATGCAGGGCTCATCTGGTGAACCCTCGACATATAATCCGTATGACTATCCGGCACAGGGGTATTATGAACTGTATAATCCCGACATTATTTACACTTTTGATAATGACAAAATTGACGAATACTACAGGGAGCACGATTACGCTTATAATACTAAGGAAGAATGCGAGAAAGCCATTGCAGCAGGCAAATACAAGAGCAAGGCGGACGGATATATCGTTGCAACCGTGGATGATTTCACGGTCAGCAAAGAGCCGATCAAGCTGCCTGAATAAGCGCAATTCTGAGTTTATGAAACTATGAGAAGCAGGTGAATGTGTTGAAAAAATCACTCGCAATGCTGCTGG
>URGH01000124.1 GCA_900547305.1 uncultured Oscillospiraceae bacterium
GAAGGAATTCGTTAAAGTGCAGGATATCACGAAAACTTATAAAATGGGTGAAGTTGAGATTCATGCAGTGGATCACATCAGCTTTTCGATTGAGCAGGGAGAACTTGTTGTAATCGTTGGACCAAGTGGTGCAGGTAAGACAACTGTGCTTAATATTCTCGGCGGAATGGATACAGCAACAAGCGGGAAGCTGTATGTAGATGGAAAAGATATTACAGCTTATAATTCCAAACAGCTGACAGGATACCGCAGAGATGACATCGGATTTGTTTTTCAGTTTTATAATTTGGTGCAGAACCTCACGGCGCTTGAAAATGTGGAATTAGCCTCCGAAATATGCCGCGAGCCGCTGAACGCCGCCGAGGTGCTTAAAAGCGTGGGGCTTGAGGGCAGAATGAACAACTTCCCAGCGCAATTATCGGGCGGCGAGCAGCAGCGGGTATCTATTGCGCGCGCGCTTGCGAAAAACCCGAAAATTTTGCTGTGCGACGAGCCTACGGGCGCGCTTGATTACAACACGGGCAAGGCGATTTTAAAGCTGCTGCACGACACCTGCCGCTCAACCGGAACAACGGTTATAATAATAACCCACAATCAGGCAATATGCGCCATGGCGGACAGGGTTATAAAAATCAAAAACGGCAAGGTTACGGAAAACTCCGTTAATCCCGAACCGCTGCCCGCCGAAAGGATTGAGTGGTAGTGAAAAGAACGTATTTCAAGCATATAAGGCGGGAGATAGGCGGCAGTTTTGGGCGGTTCGCCGCAATTTTCGCCATAACCGCGCTGGGCGTGGGCTTTTTGGCGGGGCTTTTATCCACCGCACCCGATTTTTACACCACGATAGACGATTACTACGATAAAAACGGTTTTTGGGATATAAACATTAAATCGACGGGCGGGCTGACCGAGAGCGACTTAGAGGCGGTGAAAGCCGAGAGCAGCGTATCGGCCGCCGTGCTTTGCAAAACTGACGATATACTTATTAAAACGGACGGTGGAGACGGCACTGCCGCGCGGATATATGCGGACGACAGCGACAGCATAAAAAACAAGGGCGAGGTAAGCAAAACCGAGCTTAAAAGCGGCAGATACCCCGAAAAAGCGGGCGAGTGCTTAGCCCTTGTGCCCAACCCGTTTTTAGAGCAGCCGGAGCTTGGCACGGTGTATCACGCCGAAAAAAGCGATGTTCTCTCTACAGACAAGCTGACGGTTGTGGGCGTGGTTGAAAGCCCTATGTATATGTCAATAGAAAAGGAAAGCACCGATATAGCAAACGGCAGAATTTCGGTGGTTCTCTACACCGTGTACGATACCTTTAACACCGATTACTATACCGATATTTTCCTGACCCTTAAAGGCGCAAAAGAGCTTAACGCTTTTTACAGCGAATATGAGGATTTACGCGATGGCTGCAAAGATGCTTTGAAAGAAATTGCCGCGACAAGAGAAAACGCACGCTATGACGAGCTTAAAAAAATTGCGGCAAATACCGCGCTTGCCGCGCCCGAGGGCAAGGCGGCTGAGGCAATGGGGCTTGAAGACAAAATAATTTCCGCTGCTGAGAACCGAGTAAAAAAGCCCGAATGGTATATACTTGACCGCGAAAGCAACGTAAGCTTTGTATCACTAAAGGCAAACGCCGAAAAGGTAAATTCAATAGCAAAGGTCTTTCCCGTGTTTTTCTTTGCGGTGGCGGCGCTTGTGGCGCTTACCACCATGACCCGAATGGTAGACGAGGAGCGCACCGAGATAGGCACGCTTAAAGCCCTGGGCTTTTCATCCCGTGCCATTGCCGCGAAATACCTGCTTTACGCGGGCGCCGCGGCGGTTACGGGCGGGGTTTTCGGGCTGGCGCTGGGGCTTTACCTTTTCCCGACGGTTATTATAAACGTTTACAGAATAATGTACCGTCTGCCCGAAATTCATTTGAGCTTTAACGCGCCCATATCCTTGAGTGCGCTTACAGCCGCCGTTATTTGCATTTTGGCAGCTACTTTATGGGCGGTAATTGCCGCTTTGCGCGAAAACCCCGCCGCGCTTATGCTGCCGAAAGCCCCCAAAAGCGGCAAAAGAATACTGCTTGAGCGCGTGGGCTTTATATGGCGGCGTATGAAATTTACCCACAAGGTGACTGCGCGCAACCTGTTCAGATATAAAAAACGCCTGTTTATGACCGTTATAGGCATTTCGGGCTGTACGGCGCTGCTGCTTACGGGCTTTGGGCTAAAGGACGCGATAGGCGATATTGTGCCTAAACAGTATGAGGATATTCAACAGTATGACCTGACCGTGCTGCTCTCAGATACCGCCGATGATAATACGCTTGAATATTTTCGCAAAAATACCGACAGCTTTACCGAAATACATTCCGAAACAGGCTATGTTTTGCAGGACGGCAAGGAGCTTGAAATAAACTTCTATGTGCCCGAGAAAACCGAGGATTTTGCCGATTATGTGAAATTACGCGAGCGGAAGAGCGGAGAAAAGCTCGCACTTCAAAACGGCGGGGCGATAATAACCGAGAAGTTTGCCTCATCCCACGGTATTAAAAAGGGCGATACCGTGACCCTTAAAACCAAAAACGGCGAAAAGGCACAGGCGAAAATAAGCGACATTTGCGAAAATTATATTAACGGCTATGTTTATATAACCCCCGAATACTACTCGGAGCTTTTCGGAAAGGATTGCGCATACTCGACGTTGCTTATAAAGTCGGGCGTTTCAGCCGACAAACAGGACGATATGACGCAGGAAATTTTAGCGACCGACGGGGTTGTTTCCGCCTCCTTTTCCACCTTTGTTATTGAGAGCTTTGACAATATGATAAGCAGCATAAATTATATTGTGCTGGTGCTTATAATCTCTGCGGGAACGCTTGCGTTTGTGGTACTTTACAACCTTACAAATATAAACATAAGCGAGAGAATTAAGGAGATTGCCACAATAAAGGTTTTGGGGTTTTTCGACCGTGAGGTAAATTCCTACGTTTGCAGGGAAACATATCTTTTAAGTCTTATAGGCACGGCGGTCGGTCTGGTGCTGGGCGTATTCCTCTGCCGTTTTGTGGTTTATACCGCTGAAATGGAATCCGTAATGTTCGGGCGGACGATTTACCCGAAGTCCTTTGTTTTCGCGGCGGTTATAACGGTTGTGTTCACCGTGGCGGTCAATTTGGCGCTTACCCCGCGCCTTAAAAAGGTGGATATGGTGGAGTCAATGAAATCGGTGGATTAATTTAGATGGTAGATATTAAATATTAGAAGAATACCCCTCAGTCAACTTCGTTGACAGCCGCTGACGGCGGCGGTCCC
>URGH01000125.1 GCA_900547305.1 uncultured Oscillospiraceae bacterium
GGACAGCTTTTTAAAAAATTACAAAATAATCCCGCCGTTATCTTTTTGAACGATAGCGGCGGGATTATTGCATATATACATATATATATAAATGAAGCTACCGCTTTCTGCGGCAGCCCCATTCTTCAAAATCGGTCCGTGCAACACAGTAAGCTGCTGCTCTGAACCGAGGACAACAGCTTACTCACATTTGCATCAGCACCGAGCGCTTTTTTATATCAGGCGCTGTTTTGTATGTTTTCCGTCGCTGTCCGTTATTATGGTATGCGGAAAACGCAAGGTAATACATTATAAATATTGGAAAGATAAAAAATGAATTACACCGAAACATTAAATTACATACACTCACTCGGGAATTTTAAATTACCCGCAGGGCTTCAAAGAATTAACGCCGCTTTGTCGGCGCTGTCGTGCCCGCAAAATAAATTTGAATCCGTGCATATTGCCGGGACAAACGGTAAAGGTTCTGTTTCGGCTATGCTTGCAAAAATTTTTGAAACGGCGGGCTTTAAAACGGGGCTTTATATTTCTCCTTATATAATAGATTTTCGCGAGCGTATACAAATAAACGGTAATTTTATATCCGAGGACGATTTGGTTAAATATGCGCAAAGGGTAAAAAACACCGAAATTGCGCTTTCCGAATTTGAATTTATAACCGCGGCGGCGTTTTCGTATTTTGCGGATGAAAAGTGCGATATCGTAATAGCCGAAACGGGTCTCGGCGGCAGGCTTGACGCCACAAACACTCTTGAAAGGGTGCGCGCGGCGGTCATTACTAAAGTGGGGCTTGACCATTCGGCAATTTTGGGCGATACGGTGGAGAAAATAGCGGCGGAAAAGTGCGGTATAATAAAGAATTTTTCCACGGTTGTTTCGGCAAATCAGAAAAACACGGTAATGAGCGTTATAAAAAAATACACCGAAAATTATGTCGTGCCCGATATTTCACGCCTTAAAGTATTAAAGTGCGACGGCAGCGGCACTACATATATATATAAGGAAAAGGAATATTCGCTGTCGCTTTGCGGGGAATATCAGATTGAAAATTCACTTACGGCGATAGAAGCCGTGGCGGCAAGCGGGTTTAATATTCCGTATGAAGCGGTGAAAAAAGCGCTTGGCACGACCTTTTTCCCTGCACGGGCGGAAATTATCAGCCGTGAACCGCTTACCGTGCTTGACGGCGCACATAATCCCGACGGCGCCGAGGCGCTGGCTGAAATTATGAAAAAATACGGCTGGCGGATAACGGCGATTATCGGCGTGATGCGGGATAAGGATTACGAAACGGTTTTGAAAAAGACTTTGCCGTATTGCCGCGCGGCTGTGGCGGTGACGGTGGAAAATATGCCGCGCTCATTAGCGGGCGAAAAATTAGCTGCCGCAGCAAGTAAGTATTGCCCATGCGTCACGGCGGAAAATTACGACGCGGCAATAGAAAAATCACGGTTATCGGCGGGAAATGACCCGGTTTTTGTTTTCGGCTCGCTTTATCTCGCAAGCGGAATAAGAGAAAAATTAAAAAAATTTTATAATTGATTACTCTTTACGACAATTTTTTTAAGGACAAGCCTTTATTATATATGTAAGGCTTGTCTTTTTTATTTTTTCGGAGGTGAATTGTATGTCAGTTGAAATAAGAGCAAACGGCGAAACGGTAACCGCGTATCTGTCCGGCGAACTTGACCACCACACCGCGCGGGCAATGCGCGAGGCGATAGATAACGCGGTGGAGCTTAATATGCCGTCAAGGCTGGTGCTTGATTTTAAAAATATCAGCTTTATGGACAGCTCGGGCATAGGGCTTGTTATGGGAAGATACAGGCTTCTCGCAAAAACAGGGGCGGAGCTTGTTATAAGTGAAACTCCCCCGCAAATATATAAGGTGATGAAATTGGCCGGACTTGAACGTCTGGCGAGACTGGAAAGCAGGTAATATAAATGACTGTAAACAACAAATTTATGATGAACGTGTCGGCAAAATCGGCAAACGAAAGCTTTGCGAGGGCGTGCATATCGGCGTTCGCCGCTCAGCTTGACCCCACGCTTGAAGAAATAAACGATATTAAAACCGCTGTGAGCGAGGCTGTTACAAACTGCATTGTTCACGCATATAGGGAAAAAATCGGGAAAATTTACATAATGGGCGAGCTGCTTGAAGGGAATATAATAAGAATTAAAATCCGTGATACCGGCTGCGGCATTGAAAATGTGGAAAAGGCTATGGAGCCGCTTTATACTACCGTCGGCGGTGAGCGCGCGGGACTCGGCTTTGCCGTTATGCAAAGCTTTATGGATTCGGTAAAGGTGCGCTCAAAGGTCGGCAAAGGCACAACTATTGTAATGCTAAAGAAAATCAGCAGGCGCTACGGCATAAATGCTTAAAGAAATAAATGACCGCGACCTGTTTATAGAAAATAATTTAGGACTGGTGCGTTCGCTCTGCGCGCGCTTTGCGGGGCGCGGAATTGAGTACGACGATCTGTATCAGGCGGGCTGCTTAGGGCTGATAAAGGCGACCGACGCATTTGATACCGAACGCGGGCTTTGTTTTTCAACCTACGCCGTGCCGGTAATTATGGGTGAAATGCGAAGACTTTTTCGCGACGGCGGCGCGGTCAAGGTTTCAAGAAGTGTAAAAGAGCTGGGAATGAAAATATCACGCGAAAAGCAGCGGCTGGAACAAAAATTATGTCGCGAGCCCACCGTAGGAGAATTGGCGTCGGCGCTCGGCGTAGCACCCGAAGAGGTTACCGAGGCGATATGCGCGTCTCAGCCGACGGTGTCACTTACCTATGAGGATGACGACGGTGTGTCCGAAACCGAACTACCCGTAATAAGCGCAGAGGATGAAATTTCGGACAGACTTTTAATAGATTCCGCGCTTGAAAAACTAAGCGACGAGGAAAAACAGCTCGTAATTTACAGGTATTATAATTCGCTTACCCAAAGCAAAACCGCCGAAATAATGTCGATGACTCAGGTGCAGGTTTCGCGCGCCGAGAAAAAAATTCTTGCAAAGCTGCGTGGAATAATGAAATAAAATCGCCATGAATATTTACGGCAAAGCTGCATAAACACAATATATAGTGGAATTTGTCGTTTTAAAAAAAACTTTCAAAAAAGATGAAAAAAAGTGTTGACAAAGGGGGAGGGATGTGG
>URGH01000126.1 GCA_900547305.1 uncultured Oscillospiraceae bacterium
TTACTGCCGACGAGATTGCCAAGGAAGCCGAGTTCTTCTGCTTCGGCACCAACGACCTTACCCAGATGACCTACGGCTTCAGCCGTGACGACGCCGGTAAGTTCCTTGACGCTTACTATGACGCTAAGATCTTCGAGAACGATCCGTTCGCTAAGCTCGACCAGGTTGGCGTTGGCAAGCTTATGGAAATGGCTGTTAAGCTCGGTAAGGGCGTAAGAAAAGACCTCCACTGCGGAATCTGCGGCGAGCACGGCGGCGACCCGTCCTCTGTTGAGTTCTGCCACAAAATCGGTCTTGACTATGTTTCCTGCTCACCGTTCCGCGTTCCGATTGCTCGCCTCGCAGCAGCTCAGGCTGCCATCAAGGACGGCAAGAACTGATTTTGATACGCAAAGCCTTAAAACTTTAAGGTAACAAAGTATCTCTGAAATCCCCACCGTTCAATTCTGTGCGGTGGGGATTTGCAGTTGTCGGAAAAATGTCCCCCCTTGCCTATAGGAAGGCTGAGTGTGCGAATAATTTAACACAAGCATAATAAGCAAAATATCTATTGGGAGATATATTATAAATGTTTGAAACTTATGAGATAAATAAGGATAATACAGCCCGATTTACTTTGGGCAGATATGTGAGCAAACCGCTGTTGGTGTTTGGAATAAACCCAAGTACGGCAACAAAAGAAAAAAATGACACAACAATATCAATTGTTGAGCACATTTCTGCAATAAGAAAATGTGACGGGTATATTATGCTGAATATTTATCCGTTAAGAGCAGCTAAGATAGATAACAATTTTGATAAATCGTGTAATAAAAAGCTTTCGGACGAAAATCTGAAATACATAGCCGACAGTATTCCCATGAGTGCTGAAATTGTTGCCGCATGGGGAACAAATATCGTTACACGCGATTATTTTATTGAAATACTAAGGCAAATAAATGAGATAGTCAGTAATAAAAAGGGTAAATGGGTTTATCTGTCGCTTACAAAATCAGGGCATCCTCATCATCCGACAAGATTAGCTTACGATAAAATGATATTCGCACCGTTTGATATAGAAACTTACTTTACCAAGTTCCAAAAATAAAACTAAATCAAGAATTGCATATTCCGACCCCCGCCGCCGAAAATCGGCGGCGGGGGTCTCGCAATATTCCTAAAGCGCGGGTATTAAAAGCATTTTGCCCTCGGGCAGACATTCGCTTTCAAGCTCGTTTATTTTCATTATTTCATTAACGCTTGCGTTATAGTGCTTTGCAATATCCCAAACGCATTCCCCCGCCCCGGTGAAATAAATCGTCATTGCGCATTTTGAGGTTTGCTGCGCGGGTGTGTTTTCGTCAATTTCAATATCCGTTATAAGCGACATTTTCCTGCATTCGTATATTGCGGCGTTTATTCCTATGTCTATTCTAAGCTCTATATTCTGCGCGCCTGTTATGGTGTAGCCGCAGGAAAGTATTTCTATTTCGGGCTCGCTGCGCAGCGAGTCCGGGCTGCATTTTATGGGATACCTGTATTCAAAATCAATCGCCTTTTCGGAATATGCGCTTTTGTTATCCTCATCCCCTGTTATAAGGCATACAACTGCGGTTCCGCATATAATCATATTGCCCGTTTCAAATTTAGTGCTGACCGATTGCATATCGCACCATAGGTCGTATACCTGCGACAGCGGCTCATCAAGGTCGATAGCCTTTTTGCAGTGGTATGTTTCTCTTGCGTTATCACAAATTTTTTCAAAGCAAATATTTTCCTTTTTAATTCCCGCGCGGTGCTTGCGTGAGTAAGCGTCGGTAATAACCGCAATATCGTTGCCGCAATAGGCGCTGCAGGAAAGCAGCAGCTTGGCGGTCAACGCAAAGCTCTTGGTCTCCCCCTCGGATATGCGCGGCTTAATTTCAAGAAAAGCCATATCGGCGCGCGTATCGCATTCGCAGGAATCGTTTACCCCTTCCATATCCACAATCTGACTGAACGGAATAACCGTTTTAACCGTTTGCGGGGCGTTTCCCTCCTCGGTGCAGTAGAGAATACGCACCGCCATATCGCCCTTTACCACAATTTTATCGTTAATTATCTTGCTTTCCCTAACGCATGGGTTGGCGTCATAGCGCAGAATCCTGCAAACGGTCGGCTGCCCCTGCCCTATCGGTATATCCTCCTCTATCATGAGGTATTTTTCGGAATATCCCATAGGTACGGTTGCGGGCGCGCTCTCGCATTTTTGCTCTATTCCGCAGCCGTCCGCGTCGGACACTATATCGGTTGATTTACGCTTGAAAACCTTTACCGTTATGCCCACCGCGCCGTGAATATCTACCTTTCTGCCCGTAACCGCGCGGCAGTTTATGTATTCGCACTTAGCCTTGACCGAGAGGTTCCCGCCGTTACATTCCTCGCTCATTTCAAAATTTTTGCTGAACGGATACTGGTATTCGTAAGAGCAAAGCCGCCCGCCGTCGTCCGAGTACAGCACGGTAATACAAACGCTGCCGTCTATTGTGATATTTTTACCGTTTATGCTTTTAGCCGAAATTCCGGCAAAAGCCCTGCACTTGAAAATTTTTGAAATATCGGGGCAATAATCGGGCAGGGTCAAATCCACATCTATCGGCTGCTCGGCGCTTTCGTTGAATAAGGTATCGTTATAAAAAATACTTGTTCTGATCATTTTTTCTTCCATATTTCTTTCCTCTCTCTGTGCGTTATTTAGTAAATAGTATTCGGCACGGCGGCGAAATATTCCGTATAAAACCTGTTTTTCCTTAAATATCTCAAAACTTTGTACTTTTTACTTGACATTTGCGCTTAAAATCAATATAATAATATAGCTGTTTGTTTTAATAACAGAGTTACTTACACGGAGACGTATCGAAGCGGTCATAACGGACATGACTCGAAATCTCCTTCGGCTAACGGAAGCCCGACTTCCGCAAAGTCTTTAACCGTGCGGGTTTCGGGCACTTTCCCGCCGCAGGCACACCGTGAGTTCTAACAGGAATTCTAATACAACTGAATACTTGCGTTAATCTCGGTTTTCCGAGTTAACATACATGGAGAGGTATCGAAGTGGTC
>URGH01000127.1 GCA_900547305.1 uncultured Oscillospiraceae bacterium
CCCACACCGTGGGGAGCAACCCCCTCTGTTTGCTATCGCAAAAGAAGGGAGCCTTTGCATATCTGTATATTATTTACTCTCATTCTTCCCGCTTACAATAGCGAAATACGAATTTGATGTAAATTTATATATAAGCGCGTAAAGCACGCCGAAAACAAGCACCGCGCCCGCTAAAACTATGAGCATAAGGGGAACATTGTTAAGATTAAAGAGGGTGAGCAATCTGCGTATCATGGGGAAAGCAAAGCACAAATGCAGCGCTGCGGTTATAAGGGGCAGCAAAAATACCGTTAGCATTTGCGAATTTATGCTTTTTTGTATATCTCGCTTGGTCATTCCCACCTTTTGCATAATTTCAAAGCGCGATTCATCCTCGTAGCCCTCGGTTATCTGCTTATAATAGATAATTAAAACCGTGGCAAGCAGGAAAACCGTGGATAAAATTATTCCCAGGTAAAAAAGCCCGCCGTAGGTGCCGTAAAAATCGGAGCGTTCCGCCTCTCTGCACTCAACGGTTCTTGAGTAATACCCGCCTGTGCCGGCAATATCCATATCGCGGAGTTTTTCGCTTATTTTATCCGCAAGCTCAATATCGCGCTCGGCGGAAAGCCCCGTATCAAAGCTGTAGTAAAGGCGAGGGCGGCAGAAATATGTGTCGCTTGTAAACTGGCTGTTCACCTCGTCATACGCCTTTTCGGGGTTATTCATCACAACAAACACGCTCGGCACCATTTCGGAAGCCGCCCTGCCGTTGTTTATCATATCCGCAAGCTGTTTTTTAACGGTGTATTTAAGTTTGCCTATAGTAAGGGTTTTACCGCTATATTCCCGCCTTACGCAGTGAATAAAAATTTCACCGTCTTTAAGCGTTTCGTTTTTATTCATACAGCGGTTGTATTCGTCAAGAGATATAAAAATTACATTGCAAACATTCTTTATGGTAGACGCGTCCGCCGCGTCTACAAGCTCGGGGTTTGCCGTAAGCGTTCCGCCCGACAGCAAACAGGCAACGGTGGCAGAGGTATACCTCTCGGTGTTTTTCGGCGCTGCGCCGAAATCGCTTACAACATTATCAACCTCGCACACTATCTTATCGGCTTTCTCGGCTGAGTAAGCCGTTTTTTCATCATACGGGTTATAGTCAGCAGTAACAGTTATGCTTTTCGGGTAACGTGCACGCAGGCTGTCCTCCGCGCCGAAGTAAAGGCTGCCCGCGCCTAAAATCATTACCAGCACCATAGTGCTCAGCACGCATATAGATGCCAGCCCCGCGCCGTTGCGTTTCATACGGTAAACCATTGAGGAAACCGAGACAAAGTGATTTTTGCGGTAGTAATAGCGCTTGTTTTTCTGCAAAATGCGGCACAGCATAACAGAACCCGAAATAAAAATCATATAAGTGCCCACTATTACCGCCAAAACCGCAATGAAAAACCAGCCTATTGCAAGCAGCGGACTTTCAATTGATACCGCCATATAGTAAGCCGCCGCCAGTAAAATTATGCCGCCTATTCCCAAAACATAGTTTGCGCGTGGCGGTTTTTCACCCGTGTTTTCGCTTTTAATAAGCGAAATTGCGTTAAGCCGCCAAATGCTTACAAGCGATTTTAAGTAAAGCAGCAAAAATATTCCGCCGAAAATAAGCAGGGTATCAAGCACGGCGTTAACATTTACGGTAAATTTATATGAGACCTTGCCGTTCACCATATAAACAAGCCCCGATTCGGCAAGCTTTGAAAGCGCTATACCCGCCGCTATGCCCGAAAGCACCGATATTGCCGCCACGGTAAGCGTTTCAAACAAAAGCACAAGGCTTAAATTTTTCTTGCCCATACCGAGTATATTGTAAAGCCCAAACTCTTTTTTGCGGCGGCGCATAAGAAACGAATTGGTGTAAACTAAAAAAATCAGCGAAAAAGCCGCTACCACCCAAAAGCCCATACCCAGTATCATGGTGGTGCTGTCGCCGCCAGGCATACTTTTTAGCGCAGGCATAGCCGCTAAATGGTGAATTATATAAAACATTGTAACCGTTCCTATACAGGTAAGAATATAGGGCAGGTAAAGGCGTTTGTTTTTTCTTATGCCGTCAAACGCCAGGCGCGGATAAATCGCTTTCATTCCTGCTCACCGCCTGTCGTAAGCAAAGTGAGGGTATCGGTTATCATCTGGTACATTTGCGTGTCGTTCCTGCCGCCGCGGTAAAGCTGGTGGAAGACCTCGCCGTCCTTTATAAACAGCACACGTGAGGCGCGGCTCGCTGCCTTTACAGAGTGGGTAACCATTAAAATAGTCTGCCCGTCCGAATTTATCTGTTCAAATAAATCAAGCAGCTCGTCGGTAGATTTTGAATCGAGCGCACCCGTAGGTTCATCCGCTAAAATTATGCGCGGGTCGGTTATAATGGCGCGCGCCACGGCGGCGCGCTGCTTTTGCCCGCCCGAAACCTCATACGGGTACTTTTTCAGCAGCCCCTCAATTCCCAGCCGCTTTGCTATGGGTATAAGTCTGCGCACCATTTCATTATAATGCCTGCCGCTTAAAACAAGGGGCAGATATATGTTATCCTCTAATGTAAATGTATCAAGCAGATTAAACTCCTGAAAAACAAAGCCTAAATTATCGCGGCGAAAGGACGCTAAGCGCGATTCCTTTATTTTCGATAAATCGTTGCCGTCAATTTTAACCGTGCCCTCGGTGGGCTTATCGAGCGACGCCAAAATATTAAGCAACGTGGTTTTACCCGAGCCGGACTCGCCCATTATGGCGACATACTCGCCCTCCTCTACGCCGAACGATACATTTTTAAGCGCGGTAACGCGGTTGCCGCCGAAACGTGAGGTATATATTTTTTTTACTCCGTTTACCTCTAAAATACTCACAACAAAAATCCTCCTTTGTGATTTCTGCCATAATTATAACAAAAGGGAGATATGTAACGCCATAGCTTCGGCTTACAAATCCCCCTTTAATTCTAACAATTTTGTAAGATTTACGCGCCCAACTTTGGCTCCCTCTGATGAGGGTTGCTCCCCACGGTGTGGGGAGACGTCAACGCAGTTGACAGAGGGGACCG
>URGH01000128.1 GCA_900547305.1 uncultured Oscillospiraceae bacterium
GGCGGTCAGGCTTCCAAGGCTTCCAACATCGGTCAGGTTGCACAGTTCGCAGCCGCCGGTAAGGCAATCGCCAAGAAGAGTCTTGCCGAAATCGCTATGTCCTACGGCTACATTTATGTAGCGCAGATAGCTATGGGCGCCGATATGAACCAGACCCTCAAGGCTCTTAAAGAGGCTGAGGCTTACAACGGTCCGTCGCTCGTTATCGGTTATGCTCCGTGCGAAATGCACTCAATTAAGGGCGGAATGGTGAACTGCCAGAAGGAAATGAAGAAGGCTGTTGACTGCGGCTACTGGGATATGTTCCGTTACAACCCGGCGCTTAAGGCAGAGGGCAAGAACCCCTTCACTATCGACAGCAAGCCGGCTACCGCCGACTATAAGGACTTCATTATGGGCGAGGCTCGTTACTCCTCACTCACACGCTCCTTCCCCGAGCGCGCAGAGGTTCTGTTCGATAAGGCTGCCGAGACCGCAAAGGCGCGCAGAGCGCACCTTGAAAAGCTCTTAAAGCTTTACGGCGAATAATTTAATCCCGCCGCATTTAAGCGGCGCATAAAAGACCCCCTCGGCAGAATTTTTCTGCCGAGGGGGTCGCTTTGCAAAAACGGACTCCACTGTGTAATGTGTTGCGAAATCTGCTTCCCTCTGTTTACTGCGCAAAAGAATGGAGCCTTTGGTTTGTACTAAACGTCGGCTCCCCGGTGTTTGGGTGCGGGTGTCCGGTGGACACCTCTGCGAAGCAGAAGCACCGACCGAGGCGGCAGCCGAGACGGTGCCGAGCCTTGCGAGGCGGAGGGGTTGTTACAAGCTAAAGAATAGCAGAAAATTCAAACTTGAAAGAATATCCCTCAGTCGTGCATACGCACGACAGCTCCTCTGGTTGCTTGCACAAAAGAAGGGAGCCAAAAGGCGGAGAAGCCGCCCTCTAATATCTAACGTCTAATACGACAGCCACTGAAGGCTCCCCACACCGTGGGGAGCCTTTGGTTTGTGTGGATCAGTAATTTAAAAGTCTTTTTTTCAGTGCGGCGGCGTCTTCCGCATTTAATAAGCCGTCGCTGTTTATATCGGATTGATAGGTTTTTGTTTCGCCTGCCGATATTGCTTTTTTAATACCGATAATATCAAGAACGTTTATTTTATCATCGCAGTTGATATCGTATTTTTCATTCGGCTTGGCATCGTAATTTTTCTCACTCAAAACAAAGAATCTGCCGTCTATTTTATCAAATTCGGTTTTTGATCCGCTATAATATATATTTTTGCAGCTTATAAAAGAATTTATTTCAATCACGCTTTTCGGTATATAAAGCTCTGTAAGTGATGAGCAGTCAAGAGCTCCGTCGGCAATAACCGTAACACCGTCGGGTATTTTAAAGGATTTTTCGGTTCTGCCGCCGGGGTAGGCTATAAGGGTTTTACCGTCCTTGCTGTAAAGCACGCCGTCTACCGATTTATAATATTGATTTGCGGCGGAAACCTCAATGTTCAGCAGCGAATTACAGTTGCCGAAAACATACCTGCCTATTTCCTTAACGCCGGCACCTAATGTGATCTTTTCAAGATTTACGCTGCTGTTAAAAGCGTAATCGCCGATTTCATCAACCGTTTCTAAAACGGTGTATTCTGTTTCCGGGTAAGCGGGCATCAGTCTTATAAATTTGGTTTGCGCTTTGTTATAAAGCTCCGAACCGTTGTAATTGTTTGGTACGTAGTAATACTCGTGTCCTGCCGCTTGACCTGTGCCGAGCTGAATATATATTCTTGAAAGGGACGTGCAGCCGTTAAAGGCACCGGGGCTTATACGCTCGATAGAACCTATAAGGTGCATATTTGTAATCGTTGTACAGTCTTCAAAAGCATAGTTATCTATTGTTTTTACAGAAGACGGTATTTTCAAACTACCGTTCGTAACATTCAATTTTGAGCAACCGGAAAAGGCAGATTTGCCTATTCTGCAAATGTTGTCCGGCAAGTAAAACGGGTACTTCTGGTTGTAACTGATTTTATTCCTTGATTGTTGCTGTATTGTTATTATTTCAAGACGTGAACAGCCATCAAAGAGCGAGTCAGGGATTTCACCGCAATTTCCCGAGCCGTCCGCTGAATACAAATTGTCAGGAGATATAACGGTTGTCAGTCTGCTGCAGTTCATAAATGAACCTATGCCGAAACTTTTCAAGTTTTTCGGATATTTTAAAATATGATAGCGAAGACCTTCAACATTAGGACATTCGGCATCATAAATATTCCAAATATCGGTAAAACCGTAAAAAGCATAATCGCCTATATGCGTTATACCGTCCTCTATTACAACAAACGTTATATTTTTTCGGCTATAATACCATGGCACATCATAGTAACTTTCCGCATCCGGCATTGCCGCTGTTTCCGCTCCGTCCTTTGGAGCTATTGTAAGTGTGTCTCCGCCAAGGCAGTATTTAATATCTCCCCATGTTTTCCATTTATCGGCAGCCGCGGCGGAAAGCGGCAGGCAACAAAGCGCTATGCTCATTGCCGCTAATACAGATAAAAGCCTTTTTATACCGTAGTTCAGGTTCATTTTAAAACTCCTTTCGCTTTTTCCTAATTATACAGTATAATAAAGCTTTATATATTAAAATTTCCGACCCGTCATATGACAAATCGGAAATTTTTAAAAATTGGTCAGTACCGATAAACGGTTTCAGTGAAGCGAGGGGGCTTCATTCTTTTGCGTTGGTTAATAGAAAAATTTCCAGACTGTAACAACCCCTCCGCCTCGCAAGGCTCGGCACCGTCTCGGCTGCCGCCTC
>URGH01000129.1 GCA_900547305.1 uncultured Oscillospiraceae bacterium
GAGCCTACCGACGAATGGAATAAAGAATTTTCAAACGACAGAATATGGAGTTGATGAAAATTGAATTTGTTTACCGAAAAGAAATTTGTATCCTCAAAAACAGACGGTTGCCCCTCAGTGCTGCGGCGATACGTGGTTTGAGCTTCAGGTTAATGATTTTAGGAGGGCTTAATAATGTCATACATAAAGAAAGCTTTGGATGAAAGCCGAGATTATTTCTCAGCGAGATATAATGAAGAAATAGAGAAAAACCGAAAATCCGATTTTACCGTAAAGGTTTATAGGGACGGCAGACCGATAGAAAACGCCTGCATATCCTATGAGCTTGAAAAAATTGATTTTGATTTCGGCTGCAATATTTTTATGCTCGATCAATACGATGATCCCGCGCAGCAGGAAACATATTACAAGCAGTGGCTTAACCTGTTTAATACTGCGGTAATACCCTTATACTGGGAGGGAACAGAGCCGCGCGCCGGGTATTTGCGTTATTCGGCAGATACCCCCAATGATGTATACCGCAGACCGCCGGCTGACAGGGTTGTTGATTTCTGCCGTAAAAACGGTGTTTCAATGAAAGGGCACCCGCTCTTTTGGCAGGAATTTACCGCGCGCTGGCTGCCGGAAAAATGGGATGAGCTTTACCCGCTTATAGAAAAGCGTTTCGGGGAAATTGCGGAGCGGTATGCCGATATTGTACCTGTTTTCGATTGTGTAAACGAGCCTGCAAGGTTATTTGACCAGCAGTTTGAGTACCGCGGCACGGACTGGAAGTGCACACTTCCGCCCGACGGCTATATTGAACAGATATTTGCGTTAGCAAGGAAATATTTCCCCGATAATGCGCTTATTTTAAACGAAATTACAGATGCCGCTTTTGCGGAGTTCAGGGGCGTTTACGGCGGGTACTATCTGCTTTTGGAAAAGCTTTTGAATAAGGGTGTTAAAATTGACAGAGTAGGTCTACAATGCCATATATACGATAACGAACGCTATAAAAATGTATTCAATTCGGAAAGGCTTTACAAATTGCTTGATACATACGGAAGCTTAGGTAAACCCCTGGTGCTTTCCGAAATAGGTCTTTCCACCGAGGATGAGGAAATACAGGCGCTTGCCGCCGAACGGCTTTACAGGGTTTGCTTTTCTCATGAAAGTATGTCGGGTATTTTTTGGTGGAATCTTGACGATAACGGTATTTTATGCGATAAAGAACGTAATGTGGCAAACGAAAATCTCCCGTTCGGCGGACTTTGCAGAAACGGAAGACAAAAAGAGGCATATAAGGCTCTTGATAGGCTTATAAACGAAGAATGGCATACAAAGGGGAAAGCCGAAATAAAGGACGGAAAATGCGATTTCAGAGGATTTTACGGCAGCTATAAATTAAAAGTAAATGCCGATGGTGTAAATAAAGAAATAATTGCCGATTTCGGCAAAAAAGCCAACCGCGAAATTAAAATTGAAATATAAGCGAGAGATGAAAATGAACTTTAACGACAGGGAAAAAATAGTAGAGTTAACGCCGCTTTGGAAAGGTGAAAGACTGCCCGACGGCAGACCGAAGGTAGAGGATAAATATCTTGACGCGCTTTACGGAATGACGCTGGAAGAAGTGTGGAAGCCGATTTTCGTATTGGGCTACGAGCACCAGTTTGTAGGCGGCGGCGAGCATCCGCTTAACACCCTGCACGACGACGGCAGAAAGCTAGTGGGCAGAGCCGTCACCTGCACCTACTGCCCTACACGCCCCGATTTACACGATGTGCAGTTTGCCAGAGGCGCTGAGGACGGTTTGCAGGGAAACTATAACCAGTGGGTAATAGATCACCTTTATGAACGCGATGTTGTAGTTTGCGATATGTATGATAAAATATACAAGGGCACGTTTTTGGGCGGCAACCTTACAACCGCGCTGCACAACCGCACCAAAACAGGCGGCGCGGTAATATGGGGCGGCATAAGAGACGTTGAGCAGATGAAAAAAGTGCCCGACGTTCAGGTTTATTACAGGGGAATTGACCCCACGCCCATACGCGAATTTGTAATGAAGGACTGGAACGATATAACCAATTTCGGCGGGGCGGTATGCCTGCCGGGTGATATTGTGTTCGGCGCGGGCGGCGGCGTGCTGTTTATACCCGCGCACCTTGTAGCTGACGTTGTTGAGGGAGCGGCTAAGACCCACGTTAAGGATGATTTCGGCTTTGAAATGATTTGTCAGGGCAAATTCACAACCGCCCAGATAGATAAAAACACATGGACCGAGGAAATGCTGGATATGCTGCTCGACTGGATAAAGACCGACCCGCGCGGCGAGGAATACCGCGACCTTGACTGGTCAAAGGAATACGATTTAGCCCGCAACGGCGACCCGAACGATACCCAGACAGCGTTGTGATGTGGAGATTAAAATGGAAAAATACATACCTGTTGTAGTAATAAAAGAGCTGTCCGAAACGGATAAAATACTTTCGGCGCTCAAAGCGGACGGCATCAACTGTGCCGAAATAACCTTCAGAACGGCGTGTGCGAGTGAAGCTATTGAATATGCCTGCGGGAAATATCCCGATATGGCAATAGGCG
>URGH01000130.1 GCA_900547305.1 uncultured Oscillospiraceae bacterium
CGCCGCCTCGCAGAGCCACTGCCCGTAAAGCTTGCCCCACATAGCCTTTGCCCAGCCTGTATCGGAAATGGTAAAGTGCAGACCGTCAGGGTCAACATTGTGCCAGTATTTCGCGGTGTGGAAATGCCCCAGCGCGTATTTATAGTTATGCGCCGCAATTTTCGGGTAGCCGCTTGTGCCCGATGTAAAGAACATAAGCATAAGGTCGTCGCCGCAGGGGGCGTCCGCCGTTCTTTCATAGTGGGTGCTGTAAAGCTTGTATTCCTCATCAAAGCTACGCCAGCCCTCGCGCTCGCCGTTTACAATAAGCTTTATAAGCGGCTTGCCGTAATCCTTTTCGGCAATATCGGCTTGGTGGGCGGTGTCACCGTCCGCCGTGCAGATAATCGCCTTAACGCCCGCCGCCTTAAAGCGGTAGCTGAAATCGTGCTCCTGCAGCTGATTGGTGGCGGGAATTGCAATCGCGCCCAGCTTATTAAGCCCCAGCATTGCAAACCAGAACTGATAGTGGCGCTTCAGCACCAGCATTACGCGGTCGCCTTTTTTAATGCCTAAGGACTTAAAGTAGTTAGCGCACTGGTTAGAGGCTTTCTTTAAATTCTTAAAGGTAAAGCGGCGCTCGGTTTTATCGCGCGATATATGCAGCATTGCAAGCTTTTCGGGGTCTTTTTCCGCCAACGCGTCAACAAGGTCAAAGGCGAAATTAAAGCGCTCGGTGTTTTTAAACCTAATTGAAAGCGGCGTGCCGTTTTCATTCTCGGTAATATCAATAAACTGCCTGTAAATTCTGTCCTTATTATCATCGCGCGATATGGGGGTTATTTCTTCATTCGGCTTTGTTCCCGTAAGTTCCGGTATCGGCTCGCCCGTCGGGTTTAAAACGATTGCGTAGAATATGCAGTCCTTGCCGTCCACCGCAATCATTCCGTGGGGGGTTGAGCTGTCGTAATAAATGCTGTCGCCGGGACCTAAAACCTCTTTATGCTCGCCCACCTGAACCTTTAGCTTGCCCTCAATTATAAGGTCGCACTCCTGCCCGGTGTGGGTGGTAAGCTCAATATCGCGGTGCTGCGCCTCCTCGCTGAACACGCTTTTAACATAAAGCGGCTCGGCTATGCGGTTCTTGAAAGACGCGGCAAGGTTATAGTAGGTCATACCGTGCGCTTTTTCAATGCGCTGCCCCTCACCGCGGCGGGTCACGGTGTAGGATTTAAGGTTAGGGCTTTGCCCCTCGATAATATCGGTAACGTCAACGCCGAAAGCCAGCGCGCAGCGGTAAATAAAAGCGAAGTTTAAGTCGCTCCTGCCGTTTTCGCAGGCAAGGTATTCTTCTTCGCTAACGGCGGTTTTTTTAGCCATATCGGCGGCGGTAAGCCCCTCAATTTCGCGCAGCTCCCTTATTCTGCCCGCAATTTCGCCTAATTTGAAATCAAGCCCTGTCATTTGTTCCATTTTTCTTACTCCCTTTCAAGGGACGGAAAAAGCGCCCGCCCCAAAGCTGTTACTTTGAGACGAGCGCCGAATTTAAAAGCTTTTTCGGTTACCCGCGGTACCACTCAAATTGCGGTAATAAAACCGCCCCTCTTGGAATCAAGCAATTCCTATGCATTTACGCAGCAATCACGGAGAGGGTCTACTCGCAAACACGCTTTCTTCCTCCCGGCTCAGAAGCTACAAACGCAAACCCCCTGTTTGACAGCTTTCACCAACCGCTGCCTCTCTTAAAAACAGATAGTCTGCGCCCTCTTCGTCGGCGCCTTTTTAATTTGATATTGGTATTTTATCACAGTTTTGGAAATTTGTCAATATTTTAATTCGGAATTCGGAATTAAAGCTTATTCCTCTGAATTTTGCCGCTTATGGTCTTGGGCAGCTCGTCCTTAAATACCACTATACGCGGGTATTTATAGGGCGCGGTGTGGTGCTTAACGTAATCCTGAATTTCCTTTTTAAGTTCCTCGGTCGGTTCTGTACCCTTTACAAGCACTATGCTTGCCTTTACCACCTGACCGCGAACCTCGTCGGGCGCGGCGGAAACGCCGCATTCAAGCACATAGGGCAGCTCCATTATTACGCTTTCTATCTCGAACGGCCCTATGCGGTAGCCCGAAGACTTGATAACGTCGTCCACTCTGCCCACATACCAGTAAAAGCCGTCCTCGTCTCTCCACGCGGTATCGCCCGTGTGGTAGTAGCCGTCGTGCCATACCTCGTCGGTCTTTTCCTGATTCTTATAATATCCCGCAAACAGTCCGCAGGGTACTTTATCGGATGTTTTAACCACAATCTCTCCTGTTTCGCCGTCGGGTACGGGGTTGCCGTCGGGGTCTAATATATCAACATCGTAAGCCGGCGTAGGCTTGCCCATTGAGCCTAACTTATGGCTGTTGCCCATAAGGTTTGCTATCATTAAGGTAAGCTCTGTCTGCCCGAAGCCCTCCATTATCTGCAGCCCCGTAGCCTTTTCAAACTGACGGTAAACCTCGGGATTAAGCGCCTCGCCCGCCGTGGTCATATGCTTAACGGACGAAAAATCATACTGCGAAATAT
>URGH01000131.1 GCA_900547305.1 uncultured Oscillospiraceae bacterium
GTGCGTCGGAATATCCGTAGCCCTTGCCCTCATAGCGGGCAAACAGACCGTCCTTATTCACGTCCGCCGCAAGCAGTATGCAGTTATACGGCATATCCCATGCAAGGTCGGCGGCGTGGCACAGTTTTGAGTATTCGTCCTTTTCGGCTGTTACAGTATACTTGCCGGCTGTTGAAAGCGTGCCGCTGCCGAAATTCTCACCGTAGAAAACATCGGTAAACAGGTCGAATTTGCGCGCGTTCGGGCGGGTGATGGGGTTATTTTGCCGTTCTGCGGCAAGAGCGATTACCTGCTCGCGCCCCTCTGTATTGTGGTCAAAGTTGCCCGCAATTACATCCTGGTACCACCACCATTTCGCGCTTGAGTTGTCAATGCGCTCGGTATCGCGCAGAAGATTAAGCCCGCCGTTCTGCTGAACCTCATACAGTCCGCCCGCAATCCATACCTGCTCGGGCGTACCTCTGCCGTTTATGGCAACGCTTGTCATGGCGGGTTTCGGCTTTACGCCGAGATTCTTTGTTCCGTTTGCGGTATAACCGCTCATTGAGGTTTTCTGCACATTCGTTATCGATCCACTCTGTCCGTAATAAACGGCAAAGCCCATATTCTGGTCGTCGGTTCCGTTATTCCAGATAAAGCCTTTTTTCTTTTCTTCCCTTACCTCGCGGTAATATCCGGCAACGATAATTTCCTGCCAGCCGTCGCCGTTAATATCTCCCGCGGTTATATTTCCGTAGCGGATATGATCGTAATAACGGCTGCCGTCCTCTTTTTCGTCCTCGCGGTTTAAGGTTATCAGCGCCTTTTGATCCACCTTGCTGAATTTTCCGCCGTCTGCCTTGTATACCGAGAGCTTTGAAACGACCTTTTTGAAAGAATCGCCCGAAAGTTCCTTATCCTTGCCGTCAATTTTATCAGGTTCGGCAACGCCGGCGTACACAACAAGCTCATCGCAGCCGTCGCGGTCTATATCTGCCGAAGCTAAGGATTTCGTAATCTGGTCGCGCTCATATAAAGTCGTGTTCCAGCCATCAAAATAAGCGTCGTCGTTACCCTTTGATTTAACAAACGATTTTCTGAAAAGACTCTGCTCCCCGGCAATGCCCGTTCCGGCAATTCCCCATATATCATCATTGCCGACATAGGTAATAACGGCGGTCATCTTGCCGTCTCCGTCAAAGTCGCCCGCAGTCACATTGAAATAGTGGCGGAATTCCTGATATTCCAGCTCACCGTACCGGGTATCCTTGCACGCCCACTTAGGCGCGTCGGCGATTTTTTGAAGATCGGAACGCTTATTTGTCACAAGGTTCTGCACCCAGTAGCAGACCTTTGCCGTGTTCTCGGAATTATTCATATCGCAAAGACCTACAAATATAGCGTGGTCGTTTCTGCCCGTGCCGAGCGGGTCGTAAGCCGTTCCGACTGCAAAGGCGACATTATCGACCGACGAAATGCCGTATGTACCGCTTTTTGACTCGATAATATTCTTTCCGAGGGTCAGCTTGTCATACACCTTGCTGTGGTCCTGCGCCGCCTGTCCCTCCGCGTTGCGGTAGCTGTAAATGATAGGCTCATACCACGGTGTAATGGCAAACGGCTGCCCTTTCTTGGTGCCGTACGGGTTGCTTTCGTCCTCTGTCCACCCGGCGGGGGGATTTGTGTCGGGCGTAAGCAGTGCGCCGTAAGCGCCCGAGCCCGAAGTTCCCGGATCGGCGTAGCTCATCACGGGCGCAACGGCACCCGCCGCCACACATAGGGTTAACAGAATGCCAATCAGTCTTTTTTTCATTTTTAGTTACCTCCGTTCAAATATTGCGAGCGGTATTTATCTGCAAACAGGGCGATTCCCTGTTTTAAGACCTCCATTTGAGATTTTAAGTAGTATTCGTCCTCAAACATGGCGTAGTGCACGCATGCGCGGACGAATATAAAAATCAGCGGGGTGATTACCGTATACGGTATGCCGATTTTAGGTTCAAGCAGCTTTGCGTATTCGGTGTAGCGCTCGTTCACGCCCTCGAAAAACTTCTTGCCGTGTTCAATGTATTTCGGCAGCGTGTAAACCTGATACATAAGTCTGTATTTTTTGCCGTGCAATTTCGCCGTCCAATACGGTACTTCCTCAATAAACCGCATGGCATCTTTCGGGTCGGTCGGGGCTTTTTTCATAAAATCATCCTCAACCTTTGCCATGCAGTAGGCGGTGGATTCAATAATCAGATCGTCCACATTTTTAAAATAACAGTATAAATTCCCCGTTGTGCAGCCGCACGCCTCCGCCAGCGCCTTAATGCCCGTACCGGTAAGACCGTTTTCCGCATAGCAATCAAAGCATTTCTCCATTATTTCCCGTTTTTTTTCGTTGTGTTGTTCTTCTGTTGCTTTCATAAATTTCTTCCTTTTTTTACTGACTAATCAATTATTTATTTTAATTATAGCATATGCTTACATTAAAATCAAGCGTTAATATGACTTAGATGTTAGACAAATACCCCTCAGTCACTAACGTGACAGCCGCTGACGGCGGC
>URGH01000132.1 GCA_900547305.1 uncultured Oscillospiraceae bacterium
GCCGCCATATTTCCAACGCGTGGAACAGGGTAGTAATGAGCTCAAAGCCGCTGCGTTCTTCACTGGAACAGGCGGTTGAGGATATTAATGAGGAAATTTCGGCAAAGAGAAAGGAGTACGGCAGAAAATGACTTTGAAAATAGGCAAACGCCGTTATCCCGTTCACTTTTCTAGGATTGCGCTTTATGTGTTTATCGTTATTCTTTTAAGTTTCACCTCTTTGCCGCTGGTTTATTTGGTATGCCAGGCGTTCAAGCCTTTAGAGGAACTTTCAATCTACCCGCCGCAGTTTTTTGTACGCAACCCCACGCTTACCAACTTTTCAACGCTTGTGGGCGCGGTTTCAAGCACGGATATTCCGTTTTTACGCTATGTTATAAATTCGGTTTATGTAACGGTGCTTTCGGTGTTTTTATCGGTCGTTGTTTGCTCGCTTGCGGCATACGGCATAAACAAGTTAAGACCCGCAGGTCATGCTTTTTTGAATAAACTTATTATCGCCGCGCTTATGTTCTCGGGAACGGTTACCACCATTCCGACCTATATGGTAGTGCACAGGCTGGGTCTTATAAATACATATTCAGCGCTTATTATTCCGAAAATTGCGGTTGCGTTCAATCTGTTTTTAATGATTCAGTTTATGTCGCAGCTTTCAAACAGCCTGCTTGAGGCGGCGCGGATAGACGGCGCGAACGAGTTCAAGGTATTTTGGCGTATAGTAATGCCCAACGTAAAGCCCGCATGGGGAACGCTTATTGTGTTTACCTTTGTGAGCAGTTGGAACGATTATTTTTCACCGCTTGTATACACCTCGAAGGCGGCGCTTAAAACCCTGCCGCTTGCCGTTCAGCAAATATCGGGCGGTGCGGGCAGCGTTTCGCTGACAAGGGCGGGAGCCGCATGTGCCGCAACACTTATTATGACCGCGCCCACCGTTATAATCTATACGGTCATGCAGGGAAAGGTTATAAAGACCATGGAATATTCCGGAATTAAGGAGTAAACAGATTATGAAAAAAAGATTTTTTTGCTTGCTTTTTGCCGGTATTATTCTGTTTTGCGGGTCGGTTAACGTTTTCGCTTTATCGGATACGGAGTATGACTATACGCTCGACGTATCAAGCGGCAAAAGGGTTGCAATTTCAAAATGCTACTCCGCCGAAAAGATTACGACGGGCTATAACGGAAAATCGTTCGGCACGGTAAGCGATATTTTTGTGGACGACAGCGATTTTATTTACCTTATAAGCAAAAATGATAACTGCATTGTAAAGCTGGACTCAAACGGCGATTTTGTACGCGTGTTCGATAACGCCGAAAACGGCGGTTTTTCCTCGCCGAGCGGAATTTTCGTGGATTCCGACGGGGATATTTTCGTGGCGGACACGGGCAATAACCGTGTTGTTCACCTTGACCCCGACGGAAAGCCCGAAGAGGAATTTAAAACGCCCGCAGGTCTGGAACTTGATAATAACGAAAAGTTTTCACCCACCAAAATAGCGGTGTCCTCCACGGGGTATATTTATTCAATGTCCTATCAGAATCTTATGAAAATAGATGTGGATAACACCTTCCGCGGATACATAGGCTCAACCAAGGTAAGCCTTTCGTTTACGCAGATAATAGTAAACCTTTTTGCAACCAAACGGCAGAAGCAGCAGCTGCAAAAGGTTGAACCCGAGCCGTACACCAATTTTGTTATCGGAAAGGACCGCTATATTTACGCCACAACAATGGATTATAAAAACGGTCAGATTAAAAAGCTGAACGCCGTGGGCGCGAATATTTTTCCCGTAAAGGATTACGGCGAAATATACTACAACAAATCGCACAAGGCGGTAAAGCCGAATTTCACCGATATCTCGGTGAACGCCTACGGAATTGTGAATGTAATTGAAAAAAATTCCTGCAAAATTTATCAGTACGATTACGACGGAACGCCGCTCTGCGTTTTCGGCGGTTACGGAACGGCGGTAGGCATGCTTGAGGCTCCTACCTGCATAGGCGAAATGTCCGACGGCGAAATAATTGTATACGATGAAGCTAAAGGACTGGTCTTTTTCACTCCCACCGAGTTTATAACCTCGGTTCATAAGGCGCTTACATATTATAAGGACTGCTATTATGTTGAGGCTATGGACTACTGGAAAAAGGCGCTTGATATATGCGAATCGTATACGCTTGCCCACCAGGGCATAGGCAGAGCCTATTACAAAATGGGCGATAACGACAAGGCGATTGAAGAGTATAAGCTCGGAAACCTTAAATCGGACTATTCGCAGGCTTTTGACAAGAAACGCACACAGTGGCTGCAAAATAATTTCGGCTGGTTTTTCGTTGCGGTAATAGCGCTTGTTATAGCCGCGGTTTACGCGGTGCGGGCTTTCAGAAAGCTCTCGGTAAAGTGCGAGTATATGTATAAGGGAATACGGCTCGGAAACAAAGGCTCAAAGGGGAGGTAAGGCAATTGGAGAATTTTTTACTTGGAAT
>URGH01000133.1 GCA_900547305.1 uncultured Oscillospiraceae bacterium
ACAAGCTAAAGTATAGCAGAAAATTTAACCCTGAAAGAATACCCCACAAATTAGATGTTAGATATTAGACAGTAGATATTAATATCTAAAAAGCAAAAGCCCCCCTTTCGGGGAGCTGAAGCCTATCGCAATATTCGTTTTTTTAGTCTATAACCGCGTTACTTTCCGAAAGAATTTTACGAATCGTTTTTATATCCGCGTCAGCGGCGTCGCAGCCCTGCTTATACGCTACGGCTGCGCCTACTCCCGCCGCCTGACCTATGGCGCAAACGGTCGGCATAATTCTGTAAGATGCCTGCGCCTCGTGCGTTGAGGATATACACCTGCCCGCCACCAAAAGATTTCCCGCCTTTGCGGGACACAGGCAGCGGTACGGAATTGTATAGTATTCCTCGGGGGCAAAATAATGATGGCTTGTTCCCGCGCCGTCCGGGTTATGAATATCAATATCATAGCTGCATGCAGCTATGCCGTCCTCAAATTTTGTGCAGCCGAGCAGCTCTTCCTCACACAGTATGTGTCCGCCCGTAATCATACGGCTTTCCCGTACTCCGATTTCCGAGGCGGTAGACAAAACGGCGGCGTTCTCAAAGGACTTTGCAAATGATTTTATAAAAGTAAAAATTTCAAACACCTGCTCGCGCGCCTCAATTTCCGCTTTTGTAATGTCAAATACATCGGTGGGGTTACGCTTTATAATTCTTGTGGTATTGAAATGCAAAACGCCGCTGTGCATCGTATCAAACACCAAAACATCCTCGCGGGGATTTGTTATTTTGCCCTCTGCTTTCGCCTGCCGGTATCTTCTGTTTATCTCTTTCAGTTCCGACCGAAACAGTTGTTTATCAACTCCACCAACGCGAAAACAAAGCGTCATCGGCTGGCATAAACCGTCTTTTTCTCTGCCGAGGGTATAATCGCAGCCCGCCGCTGCCGCCAGATCCCCGTCTCCCGTGCAATCTATAAAATATTCGGCTTCCGCCTCTATTTTCTGCGTTTTATAGGCTAATGTCACCGAGGATATTTTATTCCCCTCTGTCTTTGCGCTTATTAAAACAGCGTGAAACACGGGAAAAACATTTTCTTTTATTATCATCCTGTTTAAAACAAGTTTAAGCTTTTCTTCATCAAAGTTGAGGTTTCCGTCATATCCGTTCAAATTATCCAGCTGTTCAAGAATTTCCGAAAAAATACCGCCCGACATGAGCTTACCGCCGCTTTTGAACGGCATAAACGGATTAACAAGACAGTTTACCGCCGCACCGCCGAAACAATTCGATTTTTCGGCTATCATAACGCTTAGTCCCTCTCTTGCCGCTGAAATTGCAGCGGCAACTCCCGCAAAACCCCCGCCGATAACCGTAACGTCAAATTTCATATTTGTATCATCCTTTCGGTGTTTTCCGCAATTATAGCACAAATACCCTCAAAATGCTTGCACAAAAGATACCGAAATGATATAATTTTTAAAAAGCGGTGATAAAAGTGCAAATATTAAGTCTTAATTCATTTATAAAATTTTTAACGGAAAATACGGGAATACAAATATGCCTGCATGATATTTCGGGAATACTGGCAAACGAAAACCTGTTTGCAGAGTATAAATACACAATTCATTCCTCTGAATTTTGCTCCGCGGCAAAAGCGACGCGGCGAGGTTTGGAATTATGTATGAAATGCAAAAAATCAGCCAACCGCAAAGCGGTATTCGGCGGCGAATACTTTTGCGGGAGTTGCGCATACGGATTAACCGAGCTTGCGTATCCCGTGGTAATTGATTTTGAAGTAAAATGTATAATTTATGTCGGAAACGTTATACGGGACATGAATTTCACAAAGCAAAAAATCGAACGCACATGCCGCCTTACGGGAGCCGACCCCGAAAAATTGAAAGCTCTTTTAAGCGGCTGCAAAAAAGCGGAAAACAGCAATGTATTGTTTGAGCTTGCGCGTATGACTGAAAGCTACATATTTTTAATTCTGAATAAAAACGAAAGCAATAAAAAAAGAAACGGTACGCCCTGGATCGTGCGGGATTTAAAGCAATATATCGAAACCAAATTCAGCGAAAGCATCTCATTAAAGGATTGCGCGGCGCTTTATTTCGTAAATGAAAAGTATTTGGGAAGAATATTTCAAAAAAATATCGGTATGAGCTTTCATAAGTATCTTAATCGCATACGGTGTGAAAACGCTAAGCACAGGCTCAAAAACGAATCGCGTACGGTAACCGAAATCGCGCTTGAATGCGGATATTCGGACGTTACATACTTTAACCGCGTATTTAAACAGCTTTACGGACTTACACCGGAAAAATACAGAAATAATCAGATGGCGGCTTTGTAGCCGATAGGCTCCCTCTCTAAAATCTAAAAAAGGCTCCCTTCTTTTCGGCTTTGCCGAAATAGAGGGGGTTGCTCCCCACGGTGTGG
>URGH01000134.1 GCA_900547305.1 uncultured Oscillospiraceae bacterium
ACGATATAAGCATAAAGCTTGCGTAGGGAGCAAATGTCAGTTTGCCGTCCGTTTCCGCCGCCTTTTCGGTTATTACATCATAAAGATAAACATTATCTTCGTTTGTGTTTACCGTTACGCTCTGCTCCTCGTCAGAAAGGTTTACAAGGTAATATATTCTGTCGCCGTTATCCGTTATACGCTTGGTATAATGGATATTTTTGTTTTCTATGCCGTCGGTTGTAATGTTCGCAAAGCCGTATTCCTTTTTAATAGCATTAAGGTCTGCTTTTTCGGCTTTAAGGCGCATTAGGCGCTCATCCTTTACCCCGTTTACAAGGCTCGGCATTTCACCGGCAAAGTAAAGCTTTCCTCCGTTTTGTGAAAATTCGGCAATCAACTCTAACGTGCTTTCTGTTAAAGACTGCATATACGGCATTATTACCGTGCTGTATTCGCATTTTCCTATGACAAGCTTATTGTTTTTTACACTGCCGAAATGCTCCGTAATACTTTCATCACCGTAATGGTAAAGCATATGATTACCGCTCAGCTCATTTGTAATATTCTCGAAATTGCTTTGCAGTTCGTTTATTTTTTCTGTGTTCTTCGGGTTATGCTTTATATATGCGGTCTGCAGAGGTTCAATAAGCAGTATCGGCGCTTCTTCCAAGCCATTATCAAGCAATGTTCCTGTTTTGCAGATAAATTCCGCAAAGGGCTTATACGCCTCTTTAAACCACGGCAGCTGATAAAATACCGATGCAGGGTAATCCCTTTTCCGTTCTCCGCGCAGGGAATACCCCTCAAGGTGGGGGCAAAGCGAGGTTACGCCGTTTACCATCTGCCATTGTATTATCCATTTAAGCTCATTAAGCGAAACATCCCAGCCGCAGAGTGCAAAGGATTCGGTAAGCGTTTTCCTGCCTAACTGCCGTGCCGCACTTCCCAACTGCTTCGGTATAAAGGGTGTGCTTATTTTTCTGCCGAGCCAGTCTATACCCGGTTCATGGAAATACTCATAGCACGCCATTACGCCGCCCGTAGCGCCGAGCTGCGTTAATAAAGTATCTTCCTCCATCATATGCCCGGTAAGGCGGCAGTTATGCTCTGTACACCAGTCGTACATTTGCTTAATAAACGATGTTCTGAACTGTTTTGCTGCCATACTGTAAAAGTCCGAGCGGAATTTCTCCGCCCCGTCAAGGTCAAAATAAAGCAACGGCAGATTATCCGTAAGTGAATATCCGTATTCCCCTAAGAAAAGCTCTGGGAAAAGAGTTGACCACGGCGTAGCGCCGTTGCCGTACTGCGGCTCGTCTGTAAAAAAGCCCTTTAACGATTTACCGAACCTGTCTCCGAAACGCTCATAATATTTTTCGTGCGTTTCGTTTATAAAGCACTTGATCGCAGCCGGATTAAACGTATCTATGTAATACGGATTTACGGTATAATACACCGCAAAGCAGCCGTCCTCTGCCGAGCTTATTTTTTCAAAGCCGTTTTCGCTCACCCTATAAAGACCGATCATATTTTCGGGCAGCCTGTCGCCCTTATTAAGCGTTGCCGTTTCGAGCTTTTTCTGCTGAAAATCCACGCTCTTTTTAGGCACGGCGCCGCTTGCAAAGCCGCTCGGCCAGCCGTTTTCATCATACGCCCAGGCTTCCATATCAAGCTCGTCGGCTTTATCCATACAGGTCTTTATGCATTCGAACCAGTCTTCTCCCATATATTCGGTCTTAAGTCCGCCACGAGCGTGCATAAAAAAGCCCTCTATGCCGCTTTCCTTCATAAGCTCTATCTGTCTTACAAGTTCTTCTTTTCGGAGCTTGTCATTCCAGCTCCAAAAGGGTTTTATTTTGTTTTTCCCCATATAATCTTAACCCCTTACTTATTTGTTTTCATATTAAATCTTAATATTCGGGTTTATCGGTAAATTCGATCTCCGGATTGCCGTTAAGTCCGTCGCTTTCAAAAACGACGACCTCGTTTTCCCCCTTTTTGATAAGCGAGCGCGGCACATAAAGCGTTTTCTGCGGTCCTATTTCCCAGTATCTTCCGAGATTGAAGCCGTTAAGCATTACAAAACCCTTTTTGAAATTATCGGTTCTTAAGAATGTATCATCCGAAGCGTCGGCAAAAAATGTGCCTTTATAAAACGCCGGAGCCTTAAAGCTTGCTTCGGTGCTGAATTTAATCGCGGATAAATCAGTCATCGGCAAAGGGTATACATCCCACGAAAAATGAATCTTGTTGCCTAACAGCACCCTGCCGGGCAGACCCTTTTTGCGCATCATTTTATCGCCGAAATTCGCCCTGCCCATGTTTTCTACAAGCACCGTGAGCCTATCCCCCGCCTTTGCGGTTATATTCACCGTAAGCGACTCGTTTATATAGGCAAT
>URGH01000135.1 GCA_900547305.1 uncultured Oscillospiraceae bacterium
ATGTTATGAACAACTGGGGCGCAAACCACGGCGCTATATCCTACGGTCATATAGGTGCAGATCTTATAACGCTTTGTTCCATTCTCCGTATTCCGGTTTGTATGCACAATGTGCCCGAAGAAGATATATTCCGCCCGGCTGCATGGAACGCATTCGGAATGGATAAAGAGGGCGCGGATTACAGAGCCTGCGCAAACTACGGCGCGCAGTTTAAAAAGTAATTAAAGGGGACAGCTTATGAAAAAGGTATTGGCTTTTGATTTCGGCGCTTCAAGCGGCAGTGCGGTATTGGCCTGCGTTTGTGAAGGTAGGCTTAAAATTAAAGAAATACACAGATTTAAAAATGAACCCGTTACCGTGAACGGCAGAATGTACTGGGATATATTAAGGCTGTTTCACGAAATAAAAAACGGTATTACGGCGGCTTTGACGCCGTAAGTATTGATACCTGGGGCGTTGATTTCGGACTTATAGATAAAAACGGCGAGCTTTTGGCAAATCCCGTGCATTACAGGGATAACCGCACCGAGGGTATTCAAAGCGAAGTATTTAAAATAATACCCGAAGAGGAAATCTACAAGCGCACGGGAATACAGTTTATGCGCATTAACACACTGTATCAGTTAATGTGTTTAAAGCTTAATAAGCCGCAGTTGCTTGAAAATACGGATAAATTTCTTATGACGCCCGATCTGTTCGCGTTTTTCCTTACAGGTGTGAAAAAGTGCGAGGTAAGCATAGCCGCAACAACAAACCTCTTAAACCCGTATACAAGAAACTGGGATTACGAGCTTATAGAGAGATTGGGTCTTCCGACAGAGATTTTCCCCGAAATTACCGAGGCGGGTAAGATATACGGAATGTTATCTGACGATATATGCCGCGAGCTTGGCTGCAAAAGCGTGCCGGTTATAGCCGTTGCCGAGCACGATACCGCCTCGGCGGTTGTGGCAAAGCCGTTTTCAAAGAAAAGCTCTGCCTTTATAAGCAGCGGAACTTGGAGCCTTTTCGGAATAGAAACCGAAAAGCCGCTGATTGATAAAGCAAACAGCGGCTTTACCAATGAATACGGTTACGGTAATAAAATATGCCATATTAAAAACATTATGGGGCTTTGGCTGCTTCAGGAAACCCGCCGTCAATGGAAACGGGAGGGAAAGGATGTAAGCTTTGACGAAATGGAAAAAGCCGCACTTTCCGCAAAACCGTTTAAAGCGTTTATAGACCCCGAAGATCCTATGTTCGAGGCGGCGGGTAATATGCCGCAAAGAGTATGGGAATACTGCAAAAAAACAGGTCAGGCTTTGCCTGACGGCGACGGTGAAATTCTCCGCTGTATTTATGACAGCCTTGCTATGAAATATAGGCAGTCGCTTATTGAGCTTAGCCGTGAAACCGGAGTCACTTACGAACAGCTTAATATATTCGGCGGCGGAATTAAGGATAAGCTTTTGTGTCAGCTTACCGCTGACGCGTGCGAAATACCCGTTATTGCAGGACCGACCGAGGCTACCGTTATAGGCAATGTTAAGGTGGCTTTGTCCGCGCTCGGCGAGTTGGATATTTCGGGCAAATCGGAATGCGAAGAACAGACCGTATATTATCCGAATAACGGCAATGTATGGCGGGATTATGATGAAGTTTATAAAAAAATTATATTAAAGGCAGGTAAAAACAATGCTTAAAGGAATACCGAAGATATTATCGCCTGAACTCTTAAAGGTGCTTTGCGAAATGGGTCACAGCGACCGACTTGTTATTGCCGACGGTAATTTTCCGAGCGAGAGTATGGGTAAAAACGCAAAGGTCATACGGTGCGACGGTCACGGCGTACTCGAACTGTTAGAGGCGATATTAACCGTTTTTCCGCTTGATACATATGTTGAAACTCCCGTTTCACTAATGCAGGTAATGCCGGGAGATAATGTGGAAACTCCTATTTGGGATGAGTATAAGGAAATTATATCAAAGTTTGATGAGCGGGGAGAAAAGGCGATAGGTCAGATAGAACGCTTTGCTTTTTACGACGAGGCTAAAACCGCATATGCAATTATAGCCACCGGCGAATCTGCTTTGTATGCTAACATTATGCTTCAAAAGGGCGTTGTGAAATAAGGAGAAATACAGAAAATGAATTATCAGGAAATAAGAGAACAAATATGCGATGTATGCCATAAGATGTGGCAATTGGGCTGGGTTGCCGCTAACGACGGCAATGTATCGGTAAAGCTGCCGGACGGCAACTTTTTGGTAACGCCCACGGGCATTTCCAAAAGTTTTATAACCCCCGAAAAGCTCGTTATTATCGACAAGGATATGAATATCGTAGAGGCAGAGGGCAATTATAAACCGT
>URGH01000136.1 GCA_900547305.1 uncultured Oscillospiraceae bacterium
AGTAAGCCACGGGGATTTATTTGAGGCTATACGCGTTCTTACTATTTTAGATTGGTGGCGCGCTATTGTATTGTAGGTAAGGGTCGGGCAGTTTTCGTCGGTATCGATTATCTTACCGTAAGGCACAAGCCCCAGCTTTATAAGCGCCTGAAAACCGTTGCATATGCCGCACATAAGCCCGTCTCTGTTATCAAGCAGGTCGGTCACCTGCTCTTTAACCGCGGCGTTGCGGAAAAATGCGGTTATAAACTTGCCGCTGCCGTCGGGCTCGTCACCGCCCGAAAAGCCGCCGGGAATAAACACCATTTGCGTTGTTTTAAGGCTGTTTGCAAAGTCTTCAACGCTTTTTGCCACATTTTCGGCACTGCGGTTGTTTATAACAAATATTTCAGGCTGGGCGCCTGCGTCGCGCATTGCCTTTGCGCTGTCATACTCGCAGTTAGTGCCGGGGAAAACGGGAATTAACACCTTTGGCTTTGCCGTTTTTATTGCGGGAGCAACACAGGTTTCAGCCTTATAAGAAAACGTCTGCATTTCGGTTTTATTGTTTTCCCTATTGCAGCGGTAAACGCTTTCAAGCTTATTTTCGTAAATTCCGAGCAGTCTTTCAAGCTTTATTTCTTCGCCGTTATAAGAAATTTTGCCGTCCGCCGTTATTTCGCCGATTTCCGCGGCATCTGCAATATTCTCGGTCACTTCAAGCAAAAATCCGCCGTAGCAATAGCCGAAAATATCATTAGTAGTCAGATTATCTGTAAATTTAAAGCCTAATGAATTGCCGAAGCACATTTTCATAACCGCCTCGGCTATGCCGCCGAGGGTGGGCGTGTAGCAGGCAACCGCTTTGCCCGAGCGCAAAAGCGCGGTTACTCTTTCATAAACATTTAAAAGCGATGCGGTATCGGGCAGACCGTTTTTATCATAATCGGGCTTTATTAAAACAACCCTATCGCCCGCTTTTTTAAACTCGTTTGATACTATGTTTTCGGTTTTATCGGTTGTAACCGCAAAGGAGACTAAGGTGGGCGGAACATCTAAATTTTCAAAGCTGCCGCTCATTGAGTCCTTGCCGCCTATTGCCGCCGTTTTAAGCTCGGTTTGTGCCTTTAACGCGCCAAGCAGCGCCGCAAGCGGCTTGCCCCAACGCTTTTCGTCCTTATTAAGGCGCTCAAAATATTCCTGGAAGGTAAGGTAAACGTCCTTAAATTCCGCGCCCGTTGCAATCAGCTTTGAAACCGACTCTATAACCGCAAGGTAAGCGCCGTGGTAGGGGCTTTTTTCGGTGATAAACGGGTTGTAGCCCCACGCCATAAGCGAGCAATCGTTTGTGTGCTTTTTCTCAACCGAAATTTTCTGCACCATTGCTTGTATGGGCGTTAACTGGTTTTTGCCGCCGAACGGCATAAGCACCGTGCCCGCGCCGATTGTGGAGTCAAACTGCTCTGAAAGCCCGCGCTTTGAGCAAATATTAAGGTCGTCCGCCAAGGCAAGATAATTTTCGGTAAACCCGCCGTTCACCTTTTTCTCATAAGGCTCGGGTTTTGAAACAACGGCGGTAATATGCTTTTCGGCACCGTTTGAATTTAAAAATTCGCGGCTTATATTAACAATTGCCTTGCCGTTCCAGTTCATTACAAGGCGGGGTTCTTCCGTAACAGCGGCTACGGGCACTGCTTGTAAATTTTCGCTGTCGGCAAGCTTTAAAAATTCTTCCACGTCCGCAGGGGCTACCACAACCGCCATTCTTTCCTGCGATTCGCTTATTGCAAGCTCGGTGCCGTCAAGCCCATCGTACTTTTTAGGCACGGCGTTAAGGTCAATTTCAAGACCGTCAGCCAGCTCGCCTATCGCAACCGAAACGCCGCCCGCGCCGAAATCGTTGCAGCGCTTTATCATACGGCAGGCGGTGGGGTTTCTGAAAAGCCTTTGCAGCTTTCTTTCCTCGGGGGCGTTGCCCTTTTGAACCTCTGCGCCGCAGCTTTCAAGCGATTTTAAGGTGTGCGATTTTGATGAACCGGTAGCGCCGCCGCAGCCGTCGCGCCCCGTTGAGCCGCCGAGCAGTATTACGGTATCGCCCGGAGCCGGTGTTTCGCGCCTTACGTTGCAGGCTGGCGCTGCCGCTATAACCGCGCCTATTTCCATACGCTTT